>QKCN01000044.1 GCA_003245675.1 Bacteriovoracaceae bacterium
CGCAGTTGGACGTTGTCTGCTAGGGAATAAGGATAAAATTTCAGAAGGTTGCTTGAAAGAGTTGCAAAAGACGATCAAAAAATAGTTTAGTTTCTGCGAAACGATCCTCTCTTTGTAGATTCGTGGAATTATTTTTATTATTAGACTATGCAAAATAAAAAAAGGAGAAGCTATTTAGGCTTCTCCTTTGATAAGACTGAATTAAATAAAAAAAAGGGAAAGCCATTTAGGCTTTCCCTCTTTTTTTGAGAGAGTATGCTCTAGAAGAACATTTTCAAGATAATCTTGGATATGTTTTCTGGAGTTGTTTCGTTCTTTTGTGCAGCAGCTTTAACAAGTGTTTCAAGACCAGTTACGTCTCCTTGAGTTGATTTTTTTACCGCTTTTTCGATGTCTTTCATATTTACACCGATAAGTTCTGTTGAGAAGGCATCTGCATCCGCATTCGTCATTGCTCTTGTGTTTGCTGATTTTCTCCATTCGTGTACTAAGCGAGCAACTTTTTCTGATCGCTCTGTTGAGAGGCCAAAGCTTGCTTTAACTTGAGATCCGATTTGTGCGATACGAACTTTTTCGATAAGGTTTGCTCTTTTGGTCAAATCTCTCATACTCGCATCTTGTCCTAATGTTATTTTTCCAGACTTAATTTTCGCATCGATCGCTTTAAAGGAATCAAGAGAGTTGAAGTCTACCAGATCCTCATTGAAGGCAGCGGCAAGGGCCAATTGGGTGGACATTTTACTGTTTTTGGGGAGACCACCGAGATCGAAAGCATAGTATCCATCATCAAAGCCGTCACCATAACCATCATCATATCCGAAATCATATCCATCATCAAAACCTACATCATAGCCAGAGTCGAATCCAAAATCTTCACCATCTCCAAATCCATCATTATAACCGACATTGTAACCGCTAGTTTCACCATCACCATATCCAAGATCATAGCCGTCATCGAATCCGTTGTTGTAACCAAGGTCATAGCTGCCACCACTTTCTTCACCATCGGCAAAACCGTCGTCATAACCCATATTGTAACCACTGCTTAGACCAGAGTCTTCACCATCAAGGTAGCCATCATTGTAACCAGTATTATAAGATACTTCTTCACCATCAAGATATCCGTCGTTATATCCCATGTTGTAGCCCGTAGTAATACCAGAGTCTTCACCATCAAGATATCCATCATGGTAACCGTTGTTGTAGCCTACGCTATTACCGCGGGAGAAGCCATCGGCATCCCCGTCGGCATAGCCATTATTGTATCCAGTGGAAAGACCTTGTGCATGTCCGTCGGCAAAACCACTATTGTAATCTGCATTTGCAAAATAAGTCTGGGCCCGGGCAAATCCGTTGGCATCACCATCGTTAAAGCCCACGCTATAACCATCGTTATAACCTCTGTCGTATCCTTGAGCCTCACCATCTTGGAAGCCTTCTAGATACTTGTCCTTACAGGAAGTAAATAATAGTACAAATAAAACTAAGAAATAAAACTTCTGCATTACTCTCTCCTCTCTCTGATTGTCTCTTTGGGACAGCATGACACCACCCCATCTCTCTGCTTATGGATTTAGCAAAGGGTATGCCAAAAAAAAGCGTCTTTTCAGGAGAAAAGACGCGATGCGTGATGCCAGATTGATACTAAATTACTCGGATAAAGGAAGAAATTTGAATTGCCATTGGTAGTTTTGGTCCAAGCAAAGGAAGGCCAAGGCATAATTCGTTCCATTCTGACGAACAGGATTAAGAGGGCGACAGCGACTCGGGGTCATGAGAGACCATTTTGCTGCATTTTTTATTCCATCTTCCGCAGTAATGACCTGCAAGCGATTCATGCTCATTTGAGTGCTGTCGATATAAAGCGCTGGGGTCATTTTGCCCTTGTTGTTAACCATGACAGGAGCAAACATTTCTGAAAACAAAGTTCCGGGAAGGAAGCTAAAGCGTTCAATATTGCGAGTATGGAGTTTACCATCTTGCCAAAGAAAAAGAGTATCATTGTTTTTGAGAAATGATGCACTATCAAAGCTGGCCAAAAGCTGCTCTACAGGGGCATTGCTTGCGATAAGGGCATTGCTATTGTTTTCAATGTCGAGAATTTTCCCCTTTTCGTTATTCACTTGGCCCCATGCATAGGGACCAGCTTTTTTGATTTCACCTTTATCATTTATTGCTATTTGATTGATAAAGAGCGCATCTTCTTTTAGCTTTTGTCCGCTTTGATCCATAAGGTAGATCATTTGTTTACTATCGAGTTCTGTAATTTGGTATTCAAAGTTTTTTTGAATAATGAGGACTTTATAATTATAAAGAGGTCCTTTTCCGTATTTGATCGTCATCTTGAGTTCTGATCTTTCGAAGTCTTCACTGCTTTGGGGAAGAAGACCTAGAAAATCAAGACGTGTATTTTTTTTGATCCCAAGACGCTTTTTAAGTTCAGTCTCAAACTGTTTACCGGATAAAGAGCGGGTGATTAGGCTTATTTTTCCATCATTCAAAGATGGTTCGAGATAGTAAAGTCGATTTTTTACTGTGGTATCTGGTCTCTTAAAAAATCCTTTTTCTTGTTCGCGATTGGGAAGATTCCCTTTGGCAAAGAAAACTGGAAGTGCCAAATTGGAACCATCTTTTTGCTCTTGTTGCACAAAAAATGTTTGCTCAGGAATGACACCTTCGGGAGAAAAATTCCAGCGCTGTTGTAATTGAAGATCTTGACCAAGAATATCAAAACGCAAGAATTGTTCGTCGTTTTCTTCGACTAAATAGTAGAGTAGGTATTCTGGGTTTTGATCTCCATTCATATCGATAAGATCTGCAGAGATTAATTCTTTTACATTTTCGAGTTGAAAGCTATTGCTTGCTTCTTGCACGCGATCATTTTTAGCTTGGAAGGCATAAAGACTGAGTTTCCCTTTTACTTCGGCATTTTTTTCAAGGAGGAAGTAATGAGGATTAGCTCCTTGATAAAAGCGATCACGAACTGTTTCAATGAAAGGAATGAGTTCTCCACTTTGAACTTTCCCAAGATAATGGGTCTTTTCTTGGAAAGTGACAGGAAGAGTTTGTAGCTCTTGATCGAGGTAGCGCACTAAAGGAAGCTTATGAGAGAAAGTTTCTGTTTTTTCTTCGGCCGTAATTTTGATGTTGAGTTTTAGTTCAGCTTCCTGAGTTGTATCGGTGATCTTTCCTCGGATAAGCAACTTAACACCCTGATTGGTTGCTAGCTGGGGAAGTGAAAATTTGGTTCTTTCAAGGGCAACATGTGGGCTCTGGCTTTCTAGCTCAATTTCAATATTTTGAGTTTCTTTCCAAAAGTTTTTAATGGGAAGTTCAAATTGAAAAAGAGGATTGGATTCGCGAAATACTGCCTGGGTAGCCGCTTTGACGACAGGGCGGATAAAGCTTTTTTCTTCTAAAAGAATAGAACCACTGATGTTCATCAATTCCGAGAAAGTATTAAGACGCGCGTAAACTTCATTGAGCTTGATTTCAGGAAAGACGGATTTGATAAGGGCCGCATTGGCACTAACCATTGGTGTTGCTTGGCTGGTTCCACTTAGAATATCGAAGTTGGGAACAGCAAAAGAAATGGGCACTAAGCTGCGAGGGTAGGTGGATAAAATCTCAAGTCCTGGGGCCCACGTATTAACATGACTTCCAAAGTTGGAAAAGCTTGCTTTGCTTCCATCGGGGGCCAAAGCGCCAACACAGATAACTTCATCAAGTCCACAGGGAAGAATTGGTACTTCGGAGTTGTTGTTTCCTGCAGCCGCGACGATTACGATATTATGCTGAATGGCCCTTTTAATCGCTTCTTGTAGATATTGAGTGTCCATTGATTTTGGCCAACCCAAAGAAAGGTTGATCACGTCGACATTTCTCTTCACTGCATAGAGAATGGCCAAGGCAATACGGTCGCTAAGCGCAATTTCTTCATCACCATCATCACCTAGAACTTTAAGGGGAAGGATTCTTATCTTGTCGGAAACTCCAGAAACTCCATCGCCATTATTGCTTTTGGCGCTGATGATTCCGCTAACATGAGTCCCATGTCCGGTGTTATCGTAAGGAACTTTGGCATAGGGAGAAGTTTTGGCCTTCGTGAAATTCCAACCTAAACAGTCTCCGGGGAAGCCATTACCATCTTTATCTTCTTGAGAATCAAGAATGATTTTTCCTTGAGCATCACATTCCACTTCATTTTTAAGGATAGCATCTTTCAATTCGGGGTGAAGGTAGTCAACGCCGGAGTCGATAACTGCGACAACGACTTCTTTTTTCATAAGTGCAGGAAGTTGTTCTTGGATTACTTTGAGTCCAACTTGCACTTCTTGTTTCCCGCGAATGCGCTTCATGTGAATATCGCTCTTTCCTTCGACGACAACCATTTGTTCATTGTTTTCTAACCACCATTGGTAAGGAAGAAGTTGATCATCGCTGAGAGGATTGTTATTCAATTTTTGTGGATGAATGGAAGACATTGAAACAGGAAATACTGCCTCAACCTTTTTAACGAGAGGCAGCGCACTGATTTCTTCCTTATTTCCAGTGATGGTATAAAGGCGATTGAAATATTCAATGTCATTTGGCCAAAATATTTCAGCATCAAATTTGTGATTTAGAGCCTGTAATTCAGCCGCACTGAGTGGGCGTTCCATTTCGACAACGAAACGCTCTGAGGCTTGAACGAAAAGGCTTGCAAGCAAAAGGGAAAATAAAACTAAGCTTCTCATATAATTCTCCCCATGATCCAGTTCACAAAGAGTTCACTGTTTTTTATATTGGTTTTTTGCATTAAGTAGCCAAATGGACCAGAAAGACGGTGATCCCCAATTTCACCCAAAGTATTAGAGTTCGTAGGGCTGACTTCGTAAGGTCCTCTTTGGGTTTGATCTCCATTTTCATCGCCTTCACGGAAACCATCGAGATCAGAGATGATGAAAAGATTTTCTTCGCCGCCAACTAGTTTAATTAGTCCAGCAACTGAAAGTTTGCGTTCTGCAATTTTGATCGCTTTAATGAGGTATTTGGCGTGCTTTTTAAGGTTCCCTTTCGCCTCATATTTTTCAGCTTTTTTTAGGAAACGAAGAAAGCGTTTTTCGCCACTGAAAAAGCGAACTTTTTCTTCTGTCTCATCTTCATTTAGTTCATCATCTGTTTCTTCTTGTTCATCAGTATCTAGATAGTCTTTGTCGGTGTATTTTCTGAAAATATTTTTGATACTTTTTTCAGAGAGACCTCTCATGTGTTCAATTCCTTCTTGATGAAAGAAGTAGTTGAGGTTGAGGTTATAAAGGAATACTTTCTTTACTCCGGCCATGAAATTTTCGGAGAAGAGATCAAAACGTAATCTTTTTTCAATTTTCTTCACTAGTTTTTCGATGTTTTTACTTTTGGTTTTCCAGCCATTCCAAATACGCGTGAGTTTGATAAAAGGGGAGTGAACGGTCTTTTTGTCTTCAGTGATCCCTTCATAAGTGACTATTTTGTTTTGGGCCTTACCCATAAAAGTAAATCCGGGATTGGCACTTGCGGTACTGAGCACGACAGAGACATCAGTATTAATAATTTTTCCGATAAGGAAATTTAAAAGATCATCAGCATAACTTTGATAGTCGAGACCCACGACATCACCATCGTAGAAACGGAAGAAATTCATAATCTCACCATCGGGAGCAGTGATTTCCATATTGGTTGTGGAACGTTGATGTTTCCAGTCAAAGACGATGAGGTTGAGGCGATTTTCGGCCTCCTTAAATTTATGTTTGATAACAAGAGGCTTTTTCATCGCTTCCAATCTTTCCAAAGAACCTTTTTGGAGAACTGCCTTGAGCGCGAAAAGGCGATCTATAATTTGTGGATTATAGGGGTCTAAATTGAGGGAGTGAAATTTTGTCTGTGCCGTCCCTCTTTTGTTTTTGTTTTGGAACTTTACGATAGGAAGAACAACCTGTGCACCTACGCCAATGGTAAAAGCACTTGCTTCACCAAATGATTTGTAGATATGAATTTCTTTTTCAGCGGCTTTGTAAATGTGAAGGCGAGAAATCATGAGTTCATTAACATCTGCCCCTAGTTCAATTCCAAGTAGTTTGAATGTTGCTTGGGCCACAACTTGGCTATCAAAAACTAAAGAATTGGTAATAACAAAGGATTCTTTGGTCTCCATGTTGGCATTGAAAAGATCAAGAACTTCCTTAATAAGGGTTTCTTGTTCTTCTGCACTCAGTTGTTCTCTATCAGCATTTAGTAGTTTATCCAGTTTTTTGGCATATTGGCTTTTGAGAAGGGGAACTAACAAGTTTTTAAATGGGTATTTGTTTGCCTTTTTTAGCGAAAGCACTGGACGTGAATGAGCATAAGTTCTGGAAATATGAGCTTGTGCTTTGAACTTCGCGTTGACAGGCAAAGCATCACTGATCCCACCGATAAAGAGACCGCCCCCAACGCTGACACCGATGCTGTCTTTGAGGTAGAGTAATCCTTGGTCAATGATATCGGCCTTAACATCGAGTTGGCGGTTGAGAATAAATTTGCCTTCGATAAAAGGGAAGCTAAATGTCGCCAATTTTAGACTTTCTGCCGTTCCTTCTTTCGCCGCATCGATAAGGCTTTTTGCCACGATTTCTTCAATTGCTGCTTTCGACTTGTCTTCAATATTGGTGCGTAAGAAATCTTGATCGTTGAGGTAATTCATTGCCGTATCAAGGAGAGAACTCATCCCCTTCGATTGAAGATAGGCGAGCATGTCTTTAGATGTTAATGGATTCTCTGCTGCACCATAAGCAAAGCGACGACCATAGCCTTCAAAGAATTCTTTGTTTAAAATCCCATCAACGAGATGGGGAGGAAAAGATACTTTGGTATTGATTTCAAAAAGAGGTGCTTCTATTCCCAGCATCTCTACTGCATTATTGCGACGAGCAAGCAGCTTTTCCAAAAGAAGAGTTTGTACTGGACCAGGTAACTGTCCCGCTTCTACAATATCTTGCCAATCATCTCTTCCCAAGTTGGCAATACGTCTCATGATCCAACGAGCATCATCAATTGAAGGAGCAAATTCTTCGGCCATGGTATAAGGAAGAAGAACTTGTTTGTCTTCAATTCTTCCCGCTAACCAAGAAATGGAATTGATACTTTCATCAAGAGAGGTCAAAGAGTAGGGAACAAGTAGGGCATTAAGACTTCTTCTTCCATTAATCGTATCGGAAAAAATGAAACCCATGGCAAGATTATAGATTTCTTCTTGAGAGTCGAGAATAAGGACGTCTTGAAGAGTTAGTTGGTTTTCTGTTTGCTGAGTAACCCAACGAGCAGAGCTTGCCATGGTGGCATTTTGCAAAGTTGAGATAAATCGTTCTTTGGTTTTTTGATCTTCTAATTGCAAAACCATTCCAGGAACATGTTTGATGCTCGGTACGCGGTAACCAATTTTTTCAAGAAGAGCTTTGCGCATGAGAATATTATGAGATGTGCGGGAAATGATAATTTTGTAAACTTTTGCGATTCCTTGGGCATTAATTTGTCTTGCTGTGAAAATAAATAGTTCATTCCCAGAAAGATCAAGCCCTACAAATTCAAAAGAGCTGAAAGGATCAATTTCAATAGTGTCTAGCGGTTCTTGTTGTTTATTTTGCCAGAGGTCAGACTCTTCTGGATTGAGTTGTGATAGATCGAATTTTCCATTGGAACGTTCGTAGAGCTCTAGCGCTTCATCGGGTAAAAGAGTTTGCCCATTAAAGACCAGATCATTTGCCGGAATACCTTTTTCTAAATCTATTCCTCCGAGGGTTTTGCCCCAGAGAGAGAGTGAAAAAGAAAGAGCAAGAATCAGAATTAAAAATCTAGACATGGAGTCTCCTAAATGTTGTGCACTGCATTATTTTATCTAAGTATTGGAAAAAATATAAGATCATGGGTAAAGTTTACACGGTGCGTCACCCCCTTGCGCTTTTATGGTATATTCTGACCGCTAAAACTCTAACCATAGGAAATTACTATGAAAAAAATAGCCTATCTCTGTTTTTTGACTCTTATTTCTCTAAATTCATGGGCCCAGATGCAGATTAGCTGGCCAGAGGATTTATCAAATCCAGAGAAGCTAAATAAATATTCCTGTGCAAATGATGTCGCTAGGAATAATTTATTTACCCCATATGAGAAATTTAATGCAGCAAAAGACTCTTTGCGAGTCAAAGATGAAAAGGGCAATTTATTTTCTTATAAAGATGGAGATTTAGTTCCACTAGGGACGGAAGAGAAACCTAAAAAGTATGGAAAATTAGTTTTAGATCTTCTCAAAAAAATAGAAGCGACATCTGCGGGGGCAGAGCTTCTCAAGAGACTACAGGCTTCACCTTTTGAAGTCACTATTCAAAAGGGCCGCAATAGTTATGATCCTAGCTTTAATGACCAACGTTATCGAGCTGGTCATAATGCTGGTGCTTTGCAAATGTTAGAACAAAAAAAGCTATTGATTGATGGTCTCAACTTTTGGGAAGTGGGGGCCGGAGGGCGTGTTTTCTTTTATCCCGATAATAAAACTCTTTTTGAAGAAGAAGATGGCGAACAAAGACTTTGTGCCGCTGAGGTGATTCTAACGCATGAACTGTATCATGCTTATGATGGCATGCGAGGATTACTTGATCGACGAATTGTGTACGGTCCTTTTGGTGGAATAATGGAGGCTATTGAATTTCGCGCCACTCGTATGGAAAATACGATTCGCCAGGAATTAGGGAAGAAGAAGCGAACCACTTATGGTTCGGCCCAGCTTTTAGGGCCTAATGGTGAACTCGCATTTATCGATGATCTTTGTCTTTCTTGGTTATGATAAAAAAAATTTGGGTCAGTCGCTGTCTTCTCGGGGAGAAAGTTCGCTATGATGGAG
>QKCN01000001.1 GCA_003245675.1 Bacteriovoracaceae bacterium
AAAGCGCTGAACAACACTAAAAAAGGGATGAAGTGCCTCAATGGAAAAAGGATTTGCAACTTCCGAAACCTCTGGCTCTGCCTCCAATGCTGCTGAAGCTGATTCTTCTACTTGCCAGAGACCACTGACTTTTTGAAATAAATCCAATGGCGGAAGGCCAATAGGAAATTCCTCTTCAACTACAAAGCGACGAAAAGAATCTTCCTGAAAATAATAAGTTTCCAGCAAATTGAAAAAGGGCCACAAAGCCTCTTCATATTCAGGCGTCACCAAAATATGATCTTCAAGACTTGAGTCAAGTTCCGGTTCCGGCAAAAGAAAATCATCAAAAATAATATTTTGCTCTTCCCCTTCTTCCTCTGCGGCTTTTTGCTCTAAGACTTGATTGATTTTTCCTTCAAAAAAATCAATCCCTTGATGAGCCTCACTATTTCCCTCTGAAATAATTCCTCGCAGATGTGAAAGCTCTTTTTTTATGCGCAACATAGGAGGAAGACCGACTTGAAAAGCGCCTCTATTTTTGAAAAAGGCATCTCCCTTATCTTTAACAAGAATCTTATTCTCACCCTCATTCTCGACATTCCATCCCCTGACGCGAAAAACATCTTCAACATAATTATCAATAATGTCATCATGCTTGGAAGCAATTTCATCGCCTTCGTGAACTCTATCCAAAGAGAAAAAATCAAAAAGAAAAAAATTAAGCTTATCTTTTAAAGACTCTTTTACAATCTGATGAATCTCGGGATCATTACCTGAATCTTGAATTTCCTGAGCCCCCTTGGAGAGAATGAAATTCAAAGTACTTTCTAGTCCATTTTTTTCAGCACCAGAAACTCGAATATGCGAATACTGCTTCATCAAAGAGTCAAATAATCCCTTAACAACGACATTAGATCCTGCTTCCTGTTTTCTCCCCTTAACCATCGTGTGACTGCTGTCTTCATCATAGCGGCCTAAAATCTTGGAAGATTCATCATTAAAAATGGATCCTCCTCCCGCAAACGAAACACTCCCTGCATTGACTTTTTTATTGTCGGAGAAGATATTTTTTAATTCCCATTTAATTCCCGTCGCAATTTTTTTGACCTGCTCGACTTGCCCTTCAGACAATGCAGGATTGACCAATCGCTCATCAATCACTTTGCCTAAGTCAGAATAATCATCATCAAATTGCTCAGCATGCTCTGCTAAAATTTCATCACGCAATTCCACTGGAAGCTCTTTACTCAGATTCTCATCTTCTTGTATGGCCCGGAAAACATCCTGCCCAGCATCTGTTTCAAAAAAACTTTTTAAATAAGCTTTGTAATCATCAAATAGCTCTTTGGGTAAATAAATATTTGGAATTTTATGGGAATGCAGCTTATCCATAACATCAGCAGGGGCCACAAAACCTTTTTTAATGATGTGAATAATCCGCTGATTACGTCGCAATAAAATATAGCAATCGAAAGGAACAACAATTCCCGGCCGAATTGATTCCCTCAATACTGGAAAATAGTCATCTTCATTATAGTCAGACATGACATTAATTATCGCTTATTTCTCATTTTTTTCAATGAACTTGACGGAGTAAAATCGAAGACTTAGTTTATCAATGCGTCATTATTCTCAAGGAGTTTTTCATGAAAATTATGCTCATTATGCTACTTGTGCTTTTAACTCACTGCGCCCAACGCCCTCAATGCAATTGTCACCATAAATATCAAATTGGTTCATTCAGTATTCAAGGACATAGAGGGGCACGAGGGCTTTTCCCTGAAAATACTTGGCCAGCCTTTCAAAAGGCACTGGAGCTAGGAGTCGATTTTTTAGAACTAGATGTCGTAGTAGACAAGGATGGAGAACTGGTTGTATCGCATGAATCCTTTATGAATTCTCAGATATGTCTTACCCCTCAAGGGAAAATAATTCCGACTAGCAAAGAAAAGACCCACAATCTCTACCAAATGAGCTACGCCCAAATCAAACAATACGACTGTGGCAGCAAATTCTATCCTCGTTTTCCTCAGCAAAGGAAAATGAAAGTCAGCAAACCTCTGTTATCCGACATTATTGCGCAGACAGAAATTTGGCTCAAAGAACACAAAAAAAGTGTGCAATACAATATTGAGCTCAAATCCGAAGAAGAAAGTGATGGGCTTTTCCATCCTGCGCCTCATATTTTTGCCCAAAAACTATTTGAACAATTGCGCCAACAGGGGATTTTGGAAAGAACGATCGTACAATCGTTTGATGTGCGCTGCTTGCAAGAATTTAAAAAGCTCAATCAACAAGTGCCCCTATCTCTCTTGGTCGAAAACAGACTCAGCATTGATGAGAACATCAAAAGACTAGGATTTCGCCCTAATATCTATAGCTGCGATTACACCTTTCTCAATGCCGAAAAAATAAAGCAACTTCATCTGCAAAATATCCTTGTCATCCCATGGACAGTGAATGATAAAAAAGACATGCAATATCTTAAAGATATTGGTGTCGATGGGATCATTACAGACTACCCTGACCAGGCACTCTTTCTGAGAGGAAATAAGTAATGCAATATTTTCTAATGATCTTTTTTCTCGTTGGCTGTGTTTCTCAGCGGCAGGAGCTGACCATTTCTGCGGCCATCAGTTTGCAAAATGCTGCTGCCGAACTCAAAATTGCCTTCGAAAAAGAAAATCCTCAAACAGAAATACATTTCAATCTTGCAGCCTCAGGAAAACTACGCTTACAGATAGAGGCTGGGGCTCCAATTGATATCTTCCTTTCTGCTTCCCAAAAACATATGAATATTCTGCAAGAGAAAGAATTAATCATCCCCACAAGCCGCAAAAACTTTGCTCAAAATAGCCTTGCACTCATTGCCTCTCATCCCCATGAGCATTTTGATCTACAAAAGCTTAAAGGAGAAACGATCTGTATTGGTGATCCCGCTTCTGTGCCAGCAGGGCGCTATGCTCAAGAAGTGCTAGAAAACCTAAAGCTCAATGCTCAGGTCAAAAAAATCTATGCAGATCATGTGCGCCAAGTTCTAGCTTATGTGGAGAGAAAAGAAGTTCCTTGGGGAATTGTTTACAGCTCCGATATAAATAATCAAGTGCAGCTTATTGAGCGCCTTGACCGCAAACTTCACTCCCCCATTCTCTACCCTGCGGCAGTAATTCAAGGAACAAAACACGAAAAAGATGCGCATGCCTTCATTAACTTTTTACTCTCCCCCATTGGGCAGGCTATTTTGAAAAAGCACAACTTCGTAGGAGCTTATGGGCCCTGAAATGATTTTTTCCATTAAGCTCTCATTCATTGTGGGGACACTGGCCACTCTTTTTGTCTTTTTATTAGGGACTCCTTTAGCCTACATTTTTGCCTATAAAAAAATGTATTTCAAAAAATTCTGGGAACTCATATTGACTCTTCCCCTCGTCCTACCTCCGACTGTGACAGGCTATTACTTACTCGTCCTCTTTGGCAAAGAAGGAATCATAGGGAAAAGTTTGGGGCTCTCCCTCGTCTTCTCTTGGCAAGGCGCTGTGCTTGCTTCATTTGTGGTTTCATTTCCTCTTTTCTTTCGAGCGGCTATCAGTGCTTTTAAAAGCATTTCTCCCGAGATGAGACAAAGCTCTTTCATTCTTGGTCACTCCGAATGGGCAACTGCCTTAAAAATATCTCTTCCGCTTGCCAAAAATGGCATTATCTCAGGACTCATTCTTTGCTTTGCTCGCAGTATTGGCGAATTTGGAGCAACTTTAATGCTTGCCGGAAACATTACAGGGAAAACAAATACTATGCCCTTAAGTATCTATTCCCTTTTTTCCAGCGGAAATATTGAAAAAGCTAATAGCTTGATCATCATCCTCACCATCATCAGTGCTGTTTTCCTTTTTTGCGCCCAACAGCTAATTAAGGATATCCGCAATGATTAAAGTTCAAATCAAACACCAGTTTCCAAATTTTAATTTAAACCTAGAGCTTGAATTCCCTCGTGGCATAACGGCCCTCTTCGGCCCCAGTGGAGCGGGAAAAAGTTTAACCCTAAAATCACTGTCTGGGATCTGGACTCCTCAAGAAGGAAAAGTTCAGCTGGATGAGACTTGGCTTCTAGATACTCAAAACAAAATTAATATCTCTCCCCAAATGCGCCAGTGTGGTTTTTTATTTCAAAACCACAATCTCTTCCCTCACTTTACTCTGCTAAATAATTTACTCTATGGATGCCCTAAGGCTTCTCTGGAAGAAAGAAATACAAAAGCACAAAGCCTGATTGAAAAGTTCAACCTCACTGGACTGCAAAATAATCTTCCGCACCAGCTTTCGGGAGGACAAATTCAAAGAGCGGCCCTTGCAAGGGCCCTTATGCGTAACCCTCAATATCTTTTACTGGATGAGCCATTTTCATCGCTGGACAGCGCCACCAAAGACAAGCTGGCTCACTGCCTAGAACAGGTATTACAAGAGCTCAATATCCCCGTTATTTTAGTTACCCATGACTCTGCCGTTGCCCAAAAAATGGCATCAAAAACGATATTCATAGATCAGGGACAACTCGCTCAAAACAATCTAAACACCTAATTTTTCAAAGTTTTTTTTCTAAAGCTTTTCATTCTAATGCCGATAAGACAAAGAGGTCACTCACAGTGACTTAAAGAGGTTATGCACTTATGAACAAACTAATCATGTTACTGATTTTAAGCTTTGTCTTTCCTCCTGTCGCCCATCCTAAAATGTGCGATCTTAGCTTTATGTCTCCTAAAAAGCTCAAAGATTGGGTAAAGAAAACTCCTATCCCAGAGGTAGGGAGAGCTCCTCAAGGGTCTATTATGGCGGAATGGCTTGATAGCAAAGGGTTCCTTGCCCAAGCCAAACGAAACAGAACGAGCATGAAGGCCAACTCACCAGAATTTCAAATGATCAAGGAGATCTATAAACAAAATGCAGAAAAGCTACTTCTCAAAAGTAAACAAACTCTAATAGAAACGCCACTCAATACACTTGAAAGCGAGATGGAGGAGATCAACAAAATTAGAAAATACAACACACCATTTTCCAAATGGATGAAAGCTGAACTCAATGCTCAACAAGTGCCAATTAACAAATTACCGCGTGATACAAATTTACTCGAATTCCATTATTGGATGCAGCACCGCTATACTGCAGCGACAGGCAAACTACCTCAAGACAAAAATGCAATTGTAAGTGGCCTAGTTGCCGCAAAAAAATGGGTCATCACCTTTTTGGTTGGCTCCGTGCTTTCCTCAATCACAATGAAACTAGTATGGGAAGCCACTGACCCTTACATCAAGCCCATTGGCGACTTTCTTAAAAAAACATCTTATGCCTATCTTCCTTGGCAAGACCAGTTAAGTATGCTGCTTGGTGGAAGTCAGGGGACGGGCTCGAGTGATGAAATAAAAATTACCCGCAACATCCTAGATCGCATTGAATTCACAGATGACGGGAAAATAAATAGAGAATTTGTCGAATTATATTGGCGAGAAACTAAAAATGGTTACAGTGGACTTTTTGTTGGACTCGAAGGAGTTCTAGAAAACACGAGAAGAGTGGCTCGAGCTCACTATAATAGCCTAGACCAACTCATGACAGTTAAGGCAAGTTACGCTTCAACACAAGACCTTCTCATCAAAGACCTGGAGACAAAAATCAGCGTCCTCTCCCAAAGTGAGAAAGAAAGCCAGGATCTAGAAGATCTTAGATTTGAACTGACTCAAAACAAAATAGCCATGGCCTCAAATCTCATCGCATGGGGACTATTTCTAGAATCCTATCCTGAGGTTGGACTAGATTACCAAGCTGTGCAAGGCTTAAGGGCCCGCTCAGAAGACTACAAGTACAGCTATTACTGCAAAAAATATGTAGATGATATGAAGTATTACGTCTTACTAAAAAAGGCACAAGTGGAGGCTCTCGGAGAAAAGTAATATGAAGATATTGCTGGTTATTGTCGCCATTTTATCCAGCCTCTCCTGTTTTGCCCAAGAGTTCTCTATTGATGAGCTCGTGGGCAGTGGTTATATTAGTGCTGAACAAGCTCACCAAATCAAACTAGAAAATAAAATCGAAAGTCTTATGCTCAAAATGGCAGAAGAAGACTTTATTGCTCATCCCAATCTCTCGCCACAGGACCTCGACAATGCAGAATACTGGAATAGCCACTTACAAAAAAAGGCAAGGCGAATTCTAGAAGCCTATGCAGAATCTGAAAATTTATCAGCGGCGGCAACGCAAGATATTGTTCGCGAAGTCAATCGCCGAATTAACTGGGATAAACTAAGAAGAGTCATTCAAAAATTATTTGTAAAATTTAAACGCATTTGGCGCTTTGCCGTAGGCAAGGTCCGACTCAATGGCTACTTAGTTGGCATCACCTATACTGTTTCCTCCGCCCTCAATTATGCAGTTCCGGCCCTTATCATCGCGCCCTTTAATCCTGCTCTTGCGGGAATTGTTGCCGCTAGTCCTCTCTCAACCATTGCAACCTCAACTCATCTTCTCTTCCAAAATAAAGCGGTCCAAATGACACAGAAGAAATTGCTAGGGGCCGATGTTTTCAACGAAATTCAAGAAATCAAAAAAGAAGCTCGTGTGGCCCTTGGAGGTAAAGGAGGCGAAGATCTTTTTATGATCTTCAAGCTAGATGAGGAGATTGTAAGCGTCAATACAGGGACAGGATCTTGGTTCAATAGAGTCAAAGGCAAGCTTGGATTTTCCGATAACTTTAATTATAAAAGCTTAAAAAACTTTGCGCTAGAAAATGAAGTCTTTGAACAATTTATTACTCGACTTGATGCAACTCGCCTAACCAATGAACACAAACTTCTCATTCTTTTAACCCAAATGAAAAACAGTGGATCACAAGAGTTTTTATGGGCCCTTAAGAATCGCTTCAAAGATAGCTTTAAAGTCATTCACCAAATCCCCAATTGGCATAAATCCAGCTCTTGGTTTTTGAAGACTTGCAACTCAACGAATATGGCCGAATTTTATGAAAATATTCGCTCCTTCCCTCGCGACATTCCACCCAAACAATTTGCACGTATTTGGCGAGAAATTGTCATGCCGGAACTGGCTAATAATTTAAAAGACGTTCCCTATTTCAGCTTTCGCAAACTGGTGAAACAATTTAATGAACTTGAAGCTTCCTTTCTTGCCTCTGATGCCAGTTCCTTTTCCCATGCGCAGGCCCAGAATTATTTCAAATATATCGATAGCTCTCTTGTCCCAAGAGAAACCTGCTTCCACTTTCTCAGTAGTCTTCTTCATTAGTAGTGACTTTTTGTCCCCGGTCTATAAGCGCAAAGAGACACTCTTTTCCCCAAAAGCACCACAATGCAGCACGTTAAGCATTGGTAAGAACGTTTCAATTTTTTGGCATACTTATTGCTAACAGATAAATCATTCTGTTAGAGAGGCAGGATTTTATCTGAGAGAGGAGTCAAAAAATGAAAAATCTAAAGCGGAATTTGCTATTTTCCCTGTTAAGCTATTCACTTATTTTCCCCATGGGAATTTTACCAGCTCAAGCACATGCTGAAACAATCCAAATAAAAAAAGTCTCTAAACAGCGCCTTATTAAAAACTCGGTTAAAGAATTAAAAATTATTCTTGATAGCGGCAGAAGCTCAGTAGATGCGGTTGTTGCCAACTTTACTGACCAAATGCTTGCAGCAAATGTAGAGGTGGCAGACCTCGAACAGTTCGTTCGTATGAATAGCTCCAGTAGTGAATTTTTAAAATTTCAAGAAGCAATTGCTGCGGCAAAAAATAATCTTAGCGAAGAATATGATGCTGAAGAATTTGGGCAAGTTGCCGGCGCGGCGCTTAATGCCATTGATTCAGAAGGACTTGCCTGGTCAGGGTGCGGTGGCTTAACTGCAGGTGTTATCATCCTCGTTGGGGCCGTTGTCGTCGGTATTATCGCTCTTTCCAAATCCCAAGGAGTGGAACGTCTTCAAGCGAAATACGAAAGAAAGAGAAGTAGCCGTTACAATAGCTATGTCAATGAAGTTGATTATCACAAAAATGCGGAATATTACATCAACCGCGATATCAATAGCTATAAAAGCAAAATCAATAGTGCTCAAAATGATATTTCGTATCTTACGGGAAAATTGGTGAATGAAGATGATGCAGATGAAAGAGCAAGAATTGGTAATCAGATTGAATCATTGAATAATGACATCTCTTCCTACAGAAGAAAAATCGAAAACCTTTATGACAAAAAAGCACGTTACGCTCAACCTGGCTACCGTGAAAGACAAATCGCACAAGCTCTTGTGGACTATGAAGCTGATATCGCTAGCTTAATCAGTGAAGAAGAAAGAAGAATTGCTTTAGTTCCTCGTAATCAAGAACTTGCAAAAACCCTAGGAATTATCTCAGGAATCAGTGCAGCAATTGGAGGCTATCTTGCCCTAGATGGTGCCCAAAGCTGTTACTAATAACCTTTTTTGCCCCAAAAAAAGGAAGGCTCAAGCGTATGCTTGGGCCCTTTTTTTAGGTACGTCCATACTTTTGCTAAACGCC
>QKCN01000014.1 GCA_003245675.1 Bacteriovoracaceae bacterium
ATTTTATGATGGTCGAGAAAGATACGCTATCCGTGTTCGCTATAAAAAAGAATTAAGAGATAATCTTGACGAGTTAAAGAATATTCTAGTTCCTAGTCCTTCAGGACAACATATTCCCATTGGGCAATTGGCCAGAATTAAAGTTGTAACGGGACCCGCTGTTATTCAATCTGAAAACAGTTTATTGCGCTCTTTGGTGTTACTAAATGTTCAAGACAGAGATCTTATTGGATTTGTTGAGGAGGCTAAAAAACGCATTGAAGAAAAGGTCGATCTTCCTCGCGGCTATTCTATATTATGGGCCGGGCAGTACGAAAATCAAGTGCGCTCGAATAATCGCCTAAAACTATTGGTTCCCATTTCTTTGCTTGTTAATTTATTACTCATCTTTTGGGGACTTAAAGTTTTTAGAAATTCCGTTATTGTTTTTAGTGCGATTCCCGTTTCTTTCGCTGGAGGATTAATCCTATTGTGGCTTGGTGGGTTTAATACCTCTGTTGCTGTTTGGGTAGGATTTATTTCTCTTTTTGGCATTGCCGTTGATGATGGGGTTGTGATGATGACATATCTTCAGCAATCTATGCGCGATCAGAGACCACAAGACTGGAGTAGTCTAAAAAATTGTATTCTTGTCGCAGGTTCTCGACGTATTAGACCTCTACTGATGACGACTATGACAACTATCGTCGCATTGTTGCCCGTGATGTGGTCGACTTCAACAGGGAGTGAAGTTATGAAGCCAATGGCAATTCCTGTTTTAGGAGGGATGTTGATTGAGTTAGTGACTTTATTTGTTGTGCCAGTTTTGTTTTCATATTTTGAATATAAAAAACTCTCACAAGGAGGAGATTATGAATAGTACATGTGACAAACAAATGTTTTTAGGGCGCTTAGGACTTGTTTTTATTTTCTTTTTGAGTTGTATGAGCGTTTTTGCTGAAGATGGCGGGAGAAAATCCCTTCAAGGTGATGTCAAAGAATCTGTCCTGTCCGTTTTTCAGGCAAATGAAGATTTGCATACCGCTTTTTTTAATTATGATGGGAAAAAAGTTGAGGAAGAGGCTTTGAAAGTAAAGGCTGCTATTGATTTGATTAAGGACACTGAAATCTCAAATCTGTTGACGTTTTCGAAGGAAAAGCTTGCTGCAATCAAAGCATCCAATACGCGAGATGAAAACAACAGGAGTTATCATTTGGTGTCAATGGCCCTTATTCACATAATAAATCAGTATGACCTAGGCGGGCATTATAATGCCTATTCTTGCCCAATGGTTAAAATGAAGTGGGTTCAAAATAGCAAAAAAATAGATGAGGTTTATAACCCTTATGCTCCAGGGATGGCCCATTGTGGTTCCAAAGATTCAAATTATTAGTTAATAAGAGATTTTATTTAGGCGAAAGCTAACACAAAATGGTTTCCACGGAAACTATTCTGTGTTAGCTTTCGCCTCGATGGAAAATGAAATTGGAAAACATATTGTCTTAACCAGCATCGCCCTTACAAGTTCTCTTACTCGTAAGTTAAAGGAAGAAGGTTTTGGTATCACCGATGAGCAGTGGAAATGCTTAAGCTGCATTAATCAGTATGAAAGCCTCAAACAGACTCAGATATCTCAAATTATGCTAAAGCCAGCTCCTGCCGTATCAAAAATCGTTGCAAGGCTCAAAAAAATGGGACTAGTGAAAGAAAGGGTGGGGGTTGATAAAAGAGAGAGGTTTCTTTTTTTAGCAGCGAAGGCGAAGGCAAGCATTGATCAGATGGATAATGTGGCAAGGGCAACTGAGCAGACTGCTTTTAGAGGGATATCTAAAAGCGAGCGGATACAGCTTTTTGAAAGTCTTTCTAAGATAAGGACAAATTTAGGAGTATTATGAAGGTATGGACGTTTGATCCTTATATTCTTTTTTTAGCTTTTTTAACGGCAATTCCTGCTGCGGCAACAGATGTTTATCTTGCGGCCATTCCGACCATTGCCAAGGAATGGAATATTTCCCAAGAAGTAGCTAGTTCCACCATGTCTTTCTTTTTTATTTGTTTGAGTATAGGGCTTCTTATATATGGCCCTCTATCTGATAAGTTTGGCCGAAAACCGATTTTGATAACGAGTCTGCTTATTTTTTGTATTTCATCTTTTCTGTGCTCTATTGCAGATAATATTAACCAATTACTTTTTTTTCGCATCATTCAAGGTTTGAGTGCCTCTGGCCCCGCGACCCTCAGTATGGCAATCACTCGTGATAAATTCCAGGGGGAAGAACGCAAAAGAGTGCTCATTTATGTTGGAATGGTAATGGCCGTTGTTCCCATGGTTGCGCCAACAGTTGGTGCATATATCCTTGAGTATTATCACTGGCATATCATTTTCAGAGTTGTCGCTTTGTTTGCCCTGATTCCATTTTTATTATCGTTGGTCATGAACGAAACTAATTTAAAAAAGAGCAATGTTAGTGTTCGACGTATTATGCTTCGCTATCGCGTAGTTCTCGTGAATCGTAAATATCTAAAGTCATGCTTTGTGCTTACATCTACCGCTGGTCCCTTTTTTGCATTTATTGGTTTTTCATCAATTGCGTATATTAAGTATTTTCAGCTAAGCGAAAAGCTATTTGGCTACTTATTTGCATTTAATGCTCTTTGTGCAGTATTGGGGGGCTTTATCGCTTCAAAATTAATAAAAAAATTTGAGGTGTCCAAAATTATCACCTGTCTTTTTTATGTTTCAATTGGAGCGACTTTATTAACAATGATTTTAGGGTCTTTTCATTATTTTGCTTTTGCTCTTTTTATCGGCGTTTTTTCTTTGGTTAATGCGGCCCTGCGGCCGATTTCAAATGCCATTATTTTGGATCAGGTGGATACTGATATTGGCTCTGCCACGTCATTAATGCTGTTTTATCAATTTGTCATTGGAGCGGTCTATATGTCCATTGCAACTATTGACTGGAAAGCACCGATCTTCTTTTATGGACTTTTGTCTTTCTCTACAATGGTGGCAATTTTTGTGGGATGGAAAAAGCTGCGCTTTCAGATCGATATATAGAAAATGGTGTGCAAATGATATTTTACCTCTAAAGTGAAATGAGATGTGTTAAACTGGGTAAAATATAGATAACAAATCTTATGAAGACACTAATCAAAAATGCCCAAATTTTCAATGGCCTAGGTTCACCCTCATTTCGAGGAGAGATCTTGCTTGAGGGCAAATTTATTTCCCGAATTTCAGCTATTGCTATTGATGATTTCGCGGATCAAGTCATTGATGCCGAAGGAAAGTTTTTGGCACCTGGATTTATTGATTGCCATTCTCATTGTGATCTTGCCAATTTTATTCCACAGGGTATGAAAATAAAAATCATGCAAGGAGTGACCACTGAGGTCTCAGGTGTTTGCGGCCTAGGGGTTGCTCCCGTAAAGCTTTCGCAGCAAAAATTATTTCGCAAGCAACTTATTATTGGCGATCAGAGTATTGATTGGAACTGGGAAAGTTTTGATGATTATCTAAAAGCACTTGAACGCACCGCTCTTGAGAGTAATCTAGTTCCTCTTATCCCGCACGGAGTCCTTCGCCATTATATTAAGGGAGATGCTTCTTCTGCTCTCAACCCAAGTGAGTTGAATCAGTTAGAGTTGCTACTTGAGCAATGTTTTAAGACAGGTGCTCGCGGAGTCAGTCTCGGATTAATTTATCTTCCGGCCATCTATTCAGCGAAAGCAGAGCTTGCCGTTATTTTTGAAGTCGCCCAACGCTACGACCGTTTGGTGATGGTCCATTTGCGCAGTGAAAGTGATGAAATCGTTGAGGCATTAGATGAGATGATCGAATTGGCCAAGGGGCAATTGCACAAGCTTCATATCTCTCATTTAAAAGTTATAGGTGCACGTAACGCACATAAATTGAATGAACTATTTCAGCGCATTGAGACTCATCATTTAAGTTTTGATCACTATCCTTTCTGTTTTGGCAGCACGACTTTGCTTTCGATCATTCCCCCTCATTATTTTAAGGGGAAAAGCCTTGATGAGGTTCTAAATTCTTTTGCTCAAAAAGACGTTAGGGACGAGATCGTAAATTACTTTAATGAGAGAATAGAGCTTCCCTCAGGGGAGCCATGGGATAATCTTCCGGCCCTTGTGGGCTGGGAAAATATTGATATTTGTGACTTGAATAAGAGTATTGCAGAGCTCGCCGCCGAGAAGGGAATGGAGCCTGCTCACTATGCATTGGATTATTTGCAGGCTCAAGGTGGAAATGTCTTGATGGTTGATCGCTATATGGATGAGTCTTTGCTCTATCGAATTTTTGCTCATCCTGCCTCTATGGTTGGGACAGATACTCTTTTAAGTAAGACCCTTCATCCTAGGGCCTATGGTTCTTTCCCTAAAATTATACAGGAATTTGTTTTTAAGAGAGGAGTTCTCTCATTAGAAAAGGCTATTGAGAAAATGACCTCTATTCCTGCACGTCGTTTGGGACTGGGAGATCGAGGCTCAATCGAAGAGGGAAAACGGGCCGATCTTGTAATTTTTGATGATCGTTTTCACTTGCCAGAGAAGTTTGGAGATTCAACCAATCTTGAACATTTGTGGATTAATGGATGTCACAAGGTTTCTTACGGTCAATATCAAGCCGCTCGAGAGGGGATGATTTGCTTAGGGTCTTGAGTGAGTAAGTTTAGCTTGATAATGGCAGCTTTATAGTTAAGAAAATTTCTTCAATCAATATTTTTTAGGCATAAAGAGGCCTTAAATAGTTGTAGATATAAATAATTGCTGTTTTTGGACGTCAGACTTTGGAAAATAGCGTGTAGATTGTTCTTTATAAGTATTTTCCTTTAAGAATTTAGTTACATTTTCACTTATTTTGCGGTATCAGGGACTAATCATTCAAATTATCATTTTTTAATATCTAGTACAAAGGAGTTCCACAATGAGTACGGATAAATGCGCGAAATCTTCTACTGGCCGTTTGGCCATCTTGACTCCTGGTCTCGGAGCCGTTTCTACAACTTTTATGGCCGGTGTTATTGCTGCAAGAAAAGGTCTTGAACTGCCGATTGGATCTTTTACTCAGATGGGAAAAATCCCGACAAACAATGGAAGCAATAAAGAAATTCCTGTTAAAGAAGTTATTTCTCTTGCTGATTTAAACAATGTTGTGTTTGGTGCATGGGACATCTTTACTGATAATGCCTATGAAGCAGCAAAAAATGCGAAAGTAATCAACAAATACTTATTGGAAACAATGAAAGAAGATATGCAAAAAATTGTTCCCATGAAAGCAGTTTTTGATAAGAAGTACATCAAGAACATTGATGGCGTAAACAAGAAAGAATACGCGAATAAATATGAAGCGGTGGAGCTTTTAAGAAAAGATATCAGAGAATTCATTAAGGATAATGGTTGTGATCGTGCCGTTGTTGTATGGTGTGCTTCTACAGAAGCGTACAATCCAATTGAAGATGTGCATAAATCAATGAAAGCTTTTGAAAATGGTCTTAAGAATAATGATGAAAATATTTCTCCTAGCCAAATGTATGCTTATGCGGCCATCTTAGAAGGTGTTCCTTATGTAAATGGTTCACCCAACGTTTCAGTAGAGATTCCCGCTATTCAAGATCTCGCTCAAGAAATGTCTGTGGCGATTGGTGGCTCAGACTTCAAAACAGGTCAGACTTTAATGAAGACAATCATTGCCCCAGGTTTACGCAAGAGATTGTTAGGTGTTGAAGGATGGTTTAGCACTAACATTCTTGGCAATAGAGATGGCGAAGTTCTTGATGATCCAGCATCTTTCCGTTCTAAAGAGGTTTCTAAAGGCGGCGTGTTGAGTGATATTTTTGACAAAGAAAACTATCCTGAACTTTATAAAGATCTTTATCATAAAATCAGAATCAACTATTACCCTCCAAGAGGGGATAATAAAGAGGGATGGGATACAATCGATATTTTTGGTTGGCTGGCAGAAAAAATGCAAATTAAAGTGAACTTTCTTTGCAAAGATTCTATCTTAGCTGCACCTATTGTTTTGGATTTAGCCTTGTTGATTGATTGGGCCCAAAGATCCAATATGAAAGGTGTACAAGAATGGCTTGGCTTTTTCTTAAAAGCACCTTTAACAAATCACGCTGGCGGAACTGCAAAAAATGATCTTTTCTACCAATATGATAAATTGGAAGAAATCATTCGCGCAAATTCAGAAGGCCTATAAAATAGTCTTTTGTTGCGATGCTTTTCTTTAGAACTGGCTTATTTCTGTTCGTCTTTTGCGGAATGGTTTATGCCGCAGATAAGACAGATGTAGCTAAAAAATTGTTTTCCTTGGAAGACTGTGTTGCAAGGGCCTTGGAGTTTGATCCACAGGTCCTGCTTGGTCAGGGCGAAGTCGATGCGGCTAAAGTCTTAGAGGATAGGGCTCAACGCTCTAAAATATTGCCTAAAATTGATCTCGTAAATATGAGTTCACTTGGTCCGGGAGTTAATCTGGGACCAAGTGGATTTGTCGATGATGCGACTGAGAATGATTCGAGCCACTTAGGATTTACCAATCGCGTGCAGATTTCTGCAGTACAACCTCTTTTTACTTTCGGAAAAATTGAAAGTGCCGTTAAGGCTGCCGCTGCTTTTGTGCAGCTGAAGAAAAAAAACTTAGAACAAAAAAGATTGGAAACGGTATTCAATGTTTCCACCCTTTATCATACTAGGGTGTTTATTAAGGAACTGAAAAGGATCATTGAAACTGGGCATAGCTCTTTGCAAAAGGCCATTGATCATTCGCAAAAATTATTGCGCTCGAAGAAAAAAACGAAAATCAAGGAGTCCGATCTTATTCAATTGCAGATTTTTAAGCTAATTCTTTCAAATAAAGAGCATGATCTAGATATTCTTAATGAGAAGACTTTGCTTACATTGAAAAAACTCATGAATATCGACGATTCTATCGCGATCGATACCGAAGATAACTTTTTGGACCCTTTAGATAAGAATGTTCAGTCAAAAACGTACTATCTCTCCAAACTGAATGGAGATCATCTTTTTTTAGGGCAGATGGATCAGGCTTTGCAGGCAAAAAAAGCGCAGTTGCAAATTGCTCGTGCAGATTATTATCCCCAGTTCTTTATGGCCGGTCAGTTTTCTTATGCAATGACTCCTCATCGTGAAGATTCTCATAATCCTTATCTTAATGATCCTTTAAATGAACAGTCAGGTGCTCTCGTTATTGGATTGAAAATGCCATTGAGCTTTCATCTTACTTCACTTGGCGTACAAGAACGTAAGGTCGAGGTTTCTAATTTAGAAATACAAAAGTCCTTATTGCAAAAGTCTCTTGCAATAAAAGTAGACGCACTTTATGGAAAATTGATTGCGGGGCAGAGCCAAATGGAGAATAGTGAGCAGCAGAGAGTTCTTGCAAAAAAATGGTTTAATTCTGAGTTGATTACTTTTGACTTAGGAGAAACAAATGGAGAAGATCTTCTAAAATCCCTAAAAGCATATCTTGAAAGTAGCGCTCTTTACCAAGAAGCCATTCTTAATTTTAACAAAAGCTTTTATGAGTTGGACTTTGTTGTGGGGGAGAGGATAGGTAGTTAAATCGATCATTACTTATCCTTCTTAAGGCTTGTTGGCCCTATTAAAAGGTTGTTATGTTTATTT
This sequence comes from Bacteriovoracaceae bacterium, assembly GCA_003245675.1. Taxonomy (GTDB): domain Bacteria; phylum Bdellovibrionota; class Bacteriovoracia; order Bacteriovoracales; family Bacteriovoracaceae; genus SZUA-425. The sequence goes on from QKCN01000014.1 coordinate 7,655, forward strand.
CAACAAATACATTGGTTATCATCATTCTCGTATCTTTGCTGGTTATTCTTTTTCCTTTTTTTATGGTGTACCATGTCCGACATCACAAAAAGTTTTCCGATAGAATTCTTGCTGATGGTGGAAGCTTTATTATGTCTAAGCTGGTGATGGAGTTTGGATATTGGCTGTTAAATCCTCTAACAAGTTTAGTTGTTTGGCTAAAAATTTCTCCTAATGCCATTACTCTTTTTAGCTCATTTCTTGCACTTCCTACAGCATACTATTGTTACACAGGTAGCTTTGTTACGGCCGGCTGGTATCTCACTTTAAGTTCTTTTCTCGATGCTGTTGATGGAAGAGTTGCTCGGATTACAAAACAGCAAAGTGTTATGGGAGCAACCCTGGATTCTGTAATGGATCGCTTCAGTGAAATGTTCGTGTTTACGGGGCTCATCCTTTATTATCGTGGTGATGTTTTGGGGCTTTTGTTGAGTGTCTCTGCCTTAATTGGAAGTTTCTTAGTGAGCTATATATCTGCTCAGGGAACACTTTACAAAGTGTCTTTGCCGAGAGGCCTTATGAGGAGAGGGGAACGAGCTTTGTATTTGATTCTCTCTCTTGTTTTTGCAGACTCTTTTAATTTTATTTTTAATATTGAGAATAAAGATCGTTATTATTTGGCACTGATTGTGTTGGGCTTTATTGGGGCATTGGCCATTTTGTCTTCTACGCACCGTTTTTTGGTTTTATTGAAGACTTTGAAAGAGAGAGAAAGTTCAGTAAGTCAGTAGCGCACTAGATTTTTGAGGAGCATAGATGTTTGGTTTGATGTTTTTGGTTTCTGTTATTTCTGGTTTGTATACTTCTCTTTGGGGAGCATTTAAGGATTCACCTTATGAAGGACTAAAGAAGAAGACTTTTCCCCGCAGTGTTTATTTTAGTGTTGCGATTTTCCTTCTTGCCTATTGGCTGGATGGGCAAAGTCTTATTGAAGTTTCTTTTATTTCCTTGTTTTTTGCACTGATGGGAGTTGAAAGAATTTCCTCTGAGATTTATAAAGGCTTTTTTAGAACAGAAGCACAGGACAAATACTTTGTCCCTTCACGTATTACTTTTTTTGGAAAATATGTCTCCAGTGATCTTTTGCGTTACTTTGTTGGAGTTATATTCTTTGTTTTGATTTTTGTCGTCTTTCAATTGGACTTCGTTATTACGCAGTGGTGGCAATTTGCGCTTGTTGCTTATTTAACGGGGCTTTTTACATCTTTTGGCGGAGCCTATAAAGATGCACCTTTTGAAGGTTTCAGCTTGCTTAAGTTTCAGCGTTCTTCTTTAGTCGTTTTGATCCTGACACCATTTTTCTATTCTCTTGGTCCTGTTAAATTGGGATTACTTGTTTATATGAATGGTGGGCTAGAGCGTTTTGTGGTGGAGTACTACAAAACATATATTCAGCGCAATATGTCCGGAAAGTTTAGATCAGATCTTACCAGGGGTGAAAAAGAAATCGCAACGCGTGAAAAATTTCACTATTTCGCTTTAGTGATTATTGCTCTTGTTGTTTCTTATTATATTTATTTGATGCTGAAGTAGAGGATGGACGTCGTAATGAATCTAGAAAATAAGTACGATGTTATTGTTGTCGGTTCAGGTCTCGGAGGTGCAACATCTGCATATCTTTTATCGCAGATGGAAGGTCTTAAGGTTCTTGTGATCGAAAGAGGGCAGTCCGTAAAACGAGATGACTTGGATTGGAATCCAGAAACAATTTTAGTGAAGGGGAGATATTTTCCCAAGTCCCCCAATGCTTATGTGACTCAATATGGGCGTCCGCGAGCAATTTTTAAACTTAATGAAGTTGTCGGCGGGCAAACTGTTTTTTATGGAGGAGCAGCCTTTCGCTTTCGAAAAAGTGACTTTGCAAAATGGCCTATCTCTTTTGAGGAGTTTGAACCCTACTATGGGCAGGCAGAGGTTCTTTTACAGGTCCATGGTGAGATAAATAATCCTCACGATGAAGGGCGGAGTCAACAGCTTCCTTTTGAGGCACCTGCTTTGTCCGCACCTGCTTTGCGAATTAGCCAGTCCGCTAAAAAATTGGGATATAGACCTTATAAAATTCCACTGGCAATTGATTTTAATAAATGCCAGTTGTGCAATACCTGTGATGGATTTCCTTGTAAGGTTAATGCCAAAATGGAAGGAGAAGTTGGACTTCTCGATAAGGCGATTAAGTCTGGCGTGACTCTTTTAAAAGAAACAGTGGTAACTAAGATTTTACATGATGGGAAAGAAGCTCATGGTGTAATTGCTTGTAGCCAAGTCACTGGAGAGCAAGTTGAGTACAGGGCCAAGACTGTTATTGTCAGTGCTGGTGCTATTCACAGTAGTGCTTTGCTTTTGAACTCTAAGGTCAATGATCAGCTTCCAGCAGGGGATATTATTGGAAAATATTTGATGCGACATTGTAATGCTGTTGTGGGAGGCGTTTTTCCTTTTAAAACAAATCCAGAACAAGTTTTTCATAAGCAAGTTGTGATCTCTGATTTTTACGATGATTTGCGAGAGGAGTTGGGAACGGCCGTTGGCGTTATTCAAGATATTTATACACCTTCTAATGATGTTCTAAAGGCATTCTTGCCCTGGCCAATTAAATGGGCCAATGTGATGACGGGCTTTATTCAGAATTTACTTTGTATTGCGGAAGAGGAACCTCATGAACAAAATCGCGTAACTCTTTTAGAAGAAGGCAAAGAGGATGGTTTCCCATCAATCCATATTCAGCATTCGTATAGTCAGAATGATTATCGCCGTCGCGACTATCTTCTGAAGAGATCCAAGCGTATTTTGCGCAAGGCAGGTGCTTTTATTTTTAAAAAGTATGATATCGATAGCTTCTCTCATGCGGTAGGGACTGTTCGCTTTGGCAATGATCCTCAAACTTCGGCCATGGACAAAAATTGCAAAATTCACAACTTTAATAATCTTTATGTGGTGGATGGAAGTTTTATGCCTACTTCTGGAGGAGTTAATCCCAGTCTTACCATTGTTGCCAATGCCATTCGTGTTATGGAAAAAGTAAAGAGTCAGTTGAATAACTAAATGGAGTTAAAAATCATGCCGGAAAATGCTTGTTTGATTATCGGTTGTGGCAAAATTGCGGCCACTCATGCTCAGTATTTACAGCAGAAGGTTCCACTGTATTTTTATTCTCGAGATCCTCAAAAGGCTCAGCTTTTCAATGAAAGATATAAAGGCGCGGGAGTCTTGCATACTTGGGAAGAAGTACTTGCAAGACAAGAAATCAAAAACTGGATTATTTGTTCTCCTTTAAAAGTGCATTTTGCACAGTTAATGGACGCGATAGCTCAAGATAAGGTTATACTTTGTGAAAAACCGCTCTGTGCGACCAGAGAGGAACTTTCAGATATAGGCAATGCATTGCAAAGTTCACAGGCGCATCTTATGGTTGCTGAAAATTATTGTTATCGTCCTCTTCTTGCTGAAATACAGCAGCTTCTTGAGGAAAATTTGATTGGAGATATCCAAGAAGTTGTTGTTCGCAAAGAGTTTACCCAAAAGTCCTTTGATTGGCGCAGAGATTATGGCGCTTTGCTGGAGGGGGGAATTCATTTTGTGGCCATGCTAAATAGTATTGTGCGATCAGAAGTAAAAGAGCTTCGCGCAGAAATTAAAGGCCCTGCATCTCAAGAAAGATCTTCACGGGTGAAGATTGATTATCAAAATGGAGTGAGAGCTCAAATTTTATATTCTTGGGAGACGCCTAGCTGGACGAAGGGGATTTTTCAACACTCTCGTATTAAAGGAAGTCTAGGGGAAATTATTTTTGAATCTAATGGGCTTTACCTCTATCTGCGAGCAGAGAGTCGGAAACTCATTTTTACTAAATTCAGTGATTTTAATGGAAGATCTGCCATGCTTGACGATTTTTTGCAACTCACTCGAAACAACGACCATCGTCCACGATATAGTTTTAAAGACGTTGAAAGAGATATGGGCATTATTTTCAATGCCTACGAACAATGTACTAAAGAGTAGGCAGCCTCTACTTCTTTTTAGAAGCTGCGATAATAAATGCTCGAGTTATCATGAGGATGAGCCCCACGAAAATAATGGCGGAATAGAAAATGCCGTATTCGAGAATTCCAAAGATTGCCATAAACATGAACAGCAGAGCAAAAAGATCTCTTTTTCCCAGTAGATAAACGAATTTAAATGCTTTTTGGGCCAGGGGGGACATTCGTTCAATTCCATAGTCCACATCTAATAGACTTGCTTTTCTGTTGTTGAGCTGTAGGTAGATGTAGAACGTCGGGAAGATAATGAGTCCCAAAATCAAGGCTCCAAAGCCAACCTGATGAAAGATATCGGGGATAGATTCTGTGCGATAACAGCCAATACTAATTCCAAGAAGGGTAAGAACATAAGAGAGGTTATCGAATATGGTGTCAATCCAAGCGCCATATTGGGAGCTTTGGAATTTAACGCGGGCCAATTCTCCATCACAACCATCTAAAATGGACGTTAATTGAAAGAGAATGCCCCCAATTAAGAAGTTTAGGTATCCCCCCTGGGTCACGATATAGGCACAGTAAAGGGCGATAAAGAAGGTTAGGACAGTGACCATGTTCGGCGTTAAACAAGTGCGGGCCAAATATTTAGAGAAGAAAAGAGATACATGTCGATTGAGGTTTTTAGCAATGATTCCATCTGTTGGTTTGATGAGTGATTTTAGGAGTAGCTTTTCTCCAATCTTAAATTCTTTAGGGAGATCAATGTCAAACCAGAGGTTTTGCTCAATGTCGACGACATAGGCTTGTTTTTCTTCGCAGAGGGTTCTTACTCCGTCTGATAGTTCAACTTTTCCTTTTTCGGCATAGGCTTTATCAAGAGCCTCAAAAAGGCGGGGAGTGACGAGAAAGACGCCAGTGTCATAAGCGTGATATTTAGGTATTTTCTTCCCTATATTAAATATTTTATCTTCTTGAACTTCTACTTTGGTTGCATCATCAATGTCGTGATGAACTGAAGGATTGAAATCCACTGCTAAATGGAGATCACCACCCTTTTGGGCATAACTTGTTCTCAGTTTATTGATTGTGTCGGGGGTAAAGAGGTGATCCGACATGGTCATGATGAAATTTTCCTTAATATGATCTTTGGCGGCGAGGACCGAATGCCCATTGGGTAGTTTCCAGTCGGGGTTTTCAATCCAATTAATGGCAACGCGCCCTTTTAGGAATTTTTCAATGCCTTGCTTGATTTGTTCGCCTTTGTAGCCAATGACAACGTAGAAATCGCTGATGCCTGCCTGCTCAAGAGTGAGGATTGTTCTTGCCAAAAGAGGGACTCCAAGGAGCTTTTTTAGTGGTTTGGGAGTCTTTTCATCGTTGAGGCGGGAGCCCATTCCTGCGGCCAAAATGAGTGCTTTATTAATTTCAGATTTCAAGTCGTTTCCATTTGTTAAAGTTACTGTATAATTAGCAAAAGAGTAGAACTGCAATAATTAATTTTATTATCGTTTATGTTAGATTATTTGGCGTGAAAATGAAATTTATAATCCAAAAGCACCTTAAAAAACTGAAGTTCCTCGTCACTGTACTGGCCATTGTGATGATTGGAGTTATTTTTTATAAAAACCCAGACATTTTAAAGAGGCTTTCTAAGATCAGTTGGTGGTATTTGGGGGCATTGTTTTTGGTGAATTTGCTGCATGTCATCACGCAAATGATTAATTTTCGCGCACTCATTTATGCTCTTGGTTTGAAGCTAAAGGCGATGGAGGCTCTTGAACTCACTATGGCCGGGCGTTTTTATAATTTTGTTTTTCCATTGAAGGCCGGAAATATTTTGCGAAGTGTTTATTTGAAGAAAGTTCATCTCTTCCCTTATAAGAACTTTCTTCTTTTTATGTTTTACCAGTTTATCAGCTTTTTTATTGTGATCCCTTTGTTATTGGCCCTTTTATTCTTTGCCATCCCAGAGCTTTCTTTGGAGCAAAAGCTTATTTATGCTTTAATTGCCCTTTCTGTTAGTCTTGCCGCTTTTTTCCTTTCTCGCGGAACAAGCTTGTTTTATAAATTTTTAAAATTAAAAAAAGTTGATTTTAAATTTGAAAATCTTCCCATTATTAATCGTTTTCATCGCTTGAATATCTCGTTGGGAGTGATTTCTTTTTGGTTTGCCAGTGGACTGAAACTGTATATTGCATTTAAGGCCGTTGACATGGATTTTTCACTGCTTAAATGTATGGTGGTTTCTGGCAGTGTTTTGATTATTACTCAGTTGGGAATCACGCCCGGAGATATGGGGTCCAAGGAATTTATTATTAGTTTTGCGGCAAAGTTGCTGCAGCTCCCATTGGGGCATGGTCTTTTAGGTGCCTTTGTTGATCGGGCGGCTGAGATTATGGTGACAGTTCCTTTTGGACTTATTTATGGCAATAAAATCATGAAGAGTCAGTCTATCAATCTCAAAGAGCATATGAAAAAAGAGGCTGATATCCAGCAATCATCTTAGCTCAGTTATTTTTTTGCGGTTAAAAATTAAAAAGGAGGCAGGGAGCATTGTTAGTGCTGTCAGCATCGTGGAGAATATCCCTAAAAGTGCCATAATCCCCAGCTCTTTTAATCCATTGTGATGGGCCATGGTCATTCCTAAAAATCCCACCATGGTTGTAAGGCAGCTCATAATAACGGCCATCCCTGTTGTTTTAAAGACTAGGCTGAGGTTTACAGAATGGTTGGCAAATTCTTCTTCAAGGCGTTGAAAAATATGGATCGAGTTATCGACACCAATGCCAATGAGCATCGGAATTGCCACGATATTAAAGAAGTTGAGCTTCATGTGGAATAAGTGCATAACTAATGCGATCCAGAGTCCCGCAGAAACCAATGGGATCATAACAACAATAAGTTTTTTTATACTGAGGACATCAAGAAAGACCAGCAGACAGACGCCAATGAAAGCAAAAAGAGAAATATATCGCCCCTCATTTACTACGGTATTTAGAAGGTCAGCAAAGACAATCGCCGAATTGGCTGCCCAAAATGTTTTTTCACCCAACTGAATTTTGTGGATATCTTTTGAAAATTGCATGGCCTTACGTGAATCTCTGAGCTGGATACTTGGAAAAATGTAGGCAAATTGATCAATCTTTCCGTTTTTATCAGTAAAGACTTTGGCAATTGATTGGGGTAGCGCTGAAATATCGATTTTTTTCACTTCAGTCATGTCGATTAATTCATCGACATCTTTTTGTTCTGCAGCGGAGAGCTTTTTATCTTTAATGCGCCCCAATTGCTGTTTGATTTCTTTTATAATTTTTAGTTTTTCATCCTGTTGATCAGGTAGGATGTTGTAGATGGATCGAAATTTTTCAACAGTATAGTCTTTTTGGGAACTGATTTTTGCGTTGAGATAATTATTTAATTCTTGGAGTTCTTCTTTGCCATTGGCCATGACAATCGCAGGAGAGTTGGAACTCTTAAATATTTTGCCTAGCTTTTCTTTTACTTTTAAGGACTGGGGAAGATTGGCACGCAAATCGGTAAAATCATAGAGGAAATTGAGCTGAGTGCTGGAGTAGAGCCCTGCTAAAGTTAAGACAATGCAGATAACAAATAGTGAGTATTTGTGGCGAGCAAAAAGCGAAACGAGCGAAAGCCTTTTTTCCTTTGAGGAGTCTTTTTGTTTTGCCGGAGAGAGAAGCTTCATCTTGTTTGTCATGATCACAATTGCAGGGGCAAGAGTGATATAGGATAAGAACGCAAAAATGACTCCGAGGCAGGAGATAATTCCAAATTCAGAAAATCCTTTGAAGTCGGCAAAAGAGAAGACAGCAAAGGCGACGGCAGATGTTAATGCCGTTGTCTTTATAGCAATGCCCGTACTTAAGTTGGTTGCAAGCAGTGCTTCTTGAATATTTTCTCCAGTATATTCTTCTAAAAAGCGCGCCATAAAGTGAATTCCATAATCGATTCCCAAACCGAAAAGAATAACAAACAAAAAGGCAGTCATTACATTAAGTTTGCCAATGGCCAGATAGGTTACAGCAAAAGTAAGAGACAGGGAGTACAACAGCACAACTGAGATAATGATGACCGGAATTGCTTTTTTGAAGTAGAGGAAAAGCAATAAGAGGATTGCACTCAAACCAATGAGAATAGACGATTTAACATCGTTAATAAGCGTATTGTATTCATCAATCTTATTCTTAAAATTGCCTCCAAATTCGACAAATACCTTCTTTGAAGTGGGTGGGTTGTCGGTGATGAGCTGGGATATATGAGAATAGAATTGTTTGGCAAAGTTGACATTTACGCTTTGCCCCTTGGGATATACGTTGATGACGATAATGGATTGATCATCATTGGTAAAGTAGCTGTTTTGATCAGTTAGTTGATACTTCTTGCGGTAGTCGGCAAGTGAGAAGTCTTCCTCTGCTTCTGTATTTGACTTTTGAACCTCGTCCTCTTCGTCTTCATCAAAATCGACAAAGAAAGGATTGTGTTTGAGAGTTTCACGGTCAATTCTTTTTCGTATTCGCGAGGAAATGTTTTGCAGTTCCTCTCTTTGCAAGAAGAGCAGTGCACTATGTTGTAAAAATGTTCTGTCTTTTTTATATTCAACAATTTTAACCGATGGATCTTCTTGTAGGAGTTCGGCAAGCCGGTGAGTGTACTTTTTTAGCTCTTCGAAGGAGGCGCCTTGAATGAGGATTTGCAAAGTCTCAAAATTTCCAACATCGTTTTGGATTTTTTTAAGTGTCTTTACACTCGAATAATTATCAGGGAGCAAGTTTACTAAAGAGCTGTCAATGGAGAGCTTAGAGGAAAAGAATATTCCGGCCCCGAAAAGCAACAGCGAAATGAGGAGAGTTGGGATATAGTAGCGTATAACTTTTTGGGTAAGTGTCTGGATAAGTGATTTCATTTCTCTTTTTTACTCTTTTTTAATTTCTCAATTTTTTTATTTATTTTACTGATTAACTGCGGGAAGCCTTTTTCTCTGATGATTTTGTTAAAGGATGTTCGGTAGGATTCAACAGTACTAACTCCATCAAGCAAGAAATCAAAAACTTTCCAGTTTAGAGGGGGAGTAAGGCTTAATTTGTATTTTACTTTAACTCTTTTGTCCCCTTTGACTGCATTGACATCAGCATCAGCTCTATTTTCGCTAGTCACTTTTACTTTTTTGTAACGAATTTGAGATTGGTAGAGGCTGAGATCTCTGAGGGAGGATTCCTTGATTAAGCTTGAAAATGAAGTAATGAATTCGTGGTGTTGAGCGGAACTGAGCTCTTTCCAGTGAGAATCGAGAACCTCTTGTGCCATCAGGTCAAAATTGAAAAATGCATCAAACAATTGAGCAATTTTATTCTTTTGCTCAGGAGTAAAGTCTGTTTTATCTGTTCCCACAATTTCTTTAATCTTAGAATCATGTGATTTTAGTTGCGCTAAAATTTGATCATTTTGAGTTTGCTCACTGGCAACTGTATTAAGGGAGAAAAAGAGGACAATGGGAAAAAATATTTTGTGAAAGATCAATTGATTCTCCTTGAAATAGTCAGAAAATCTAATAGTTAGGTAATTATAATTGCCTTTGGGTTATATCCAAAAATGCCTTTGTTAACAAGGGATTTTGCCTTTGGGAGGAATTCTTTATTAATCTTTTTTAGGAGTTTTGTGGCAGGTCTCTAAAAATAAAAAAGACGGCCATGACCAGACAAATTGAGGCAAAGAGAAAGTTTTTGGTGAGAGGGACTTTCATGTAAATTAGGCAAAAGGCTGCGAAAATACTCATGGTGATGACTTCTTGGATGATCTTGAGCTGGGGCAAGCTGAAGTATTGATATCCAATGCGGTTTCCGGGAACTTGAAAACAGTATTCTAGGAATGCAATGCCCCAACTTACGAGTATAACGATCCATAGAGGTTTACTATTCATGTTCTTCAAGTGACCATACCATGCAACAGTCATGAAGAGATTTGATATCACGAGTAAAAAAATTGGCCTAAACATAAGAGAGTCCTTAAAGAGGCGTTCTCATGCGAGTCGCTCCTTCTCCATCTGCATAATATTCTGCGATTTGTTCAATTGGGGTAAATCCAAAACGGCGATAGAGAGTTTGGGTCTTTTCGTCGCTTTGTCTGACTTCCAAATTACAAAAGTGGTAATCGAGAGACTTAAGTTTTGACAGAAGTTTGTTCAATATGAGACTAGCAATCCCTTGGCCTTGAAATTGGGGGTGGACGGCCAAAGAGTAAAGGCGGGCCGTTGTACGTTTTGAAGGAGTAAAACAAATTCCATAGCCTCCAATCTCTTTGCTTTTTTCTTGATAGGCGAGATAGATCACTGCTTTAGCTTTACTGATTAGGTAGCGCATTTGTTGAGCGGTAATGCGATCTGTAGGAAAACAATGATTTTCAATTTCGATAAGTTTAGGGATGTCATCTAGCTTGGCCCTGCGTACTTCAAAAGGCATGGTTATTTCCCGCGTGATTCAAGTCGGTTGAAAAATTCCGCCATGATTTGCATATAGAGCTCTTGTCCAAGATATTTGTCCTCGACCCCATGATCAAGATTGGGGTTATCATTGACTTCAATAACATAAGCATTCTTATTGTTGGCTTTAATATCTACACCATAGAGACCATTACCAATGATTTTGCAGGCTCGTAGGGCTGCATTAAGAACGTTTTTGGGCACTTCAAAAGTGGGTAAACAATCAAAGTCACCAGTGACATTTTTATGTGATTCATGATTGTAAATTTGCCAATGGTTGCGGGCCATATAGTAACGACAGGCGTAGATGGCTCGACCGTTGAGGACACCAATGCGCCAGTCAAACTCGGTATACATATATTCTTGAACTAGGGCCAAGGCTGATTCTTGAAAGCTATTGGAAAGAATTTCTCTGAGCATATCGCGATCTTTGACTTTATAAACACCTTGCGAGAAAGAACTTTCTGGTTTTTTGAGCACGAGCGGATAGGAAAATTCAGCTTCGATCTCGTCTAAGACTTCATCACTGTGTGAGGAAATGATCTTTGTTCTGAGACCAGGAACATTGTTATAAGTAAAAGCATCATGCAAAAACACTTTGTTGCAGCAACGAAGAATAGACGTAGAGTCATCAATAACTACAAGCCCCTGCTTTTCAGCTTCTGAAACAATTTTATAAGTGTGATGATTAATTGAAGTGGTTTCTCTAATGAAAAGAGCGTCGTATTGGCGCAAGTTTAGTGCATCATCTGGTGTAATTAGATCTGCTTTAATTCCATATTTTGCGGCCGCTTTCACAAAATAGTTAATTGCTTGGCGATTGCTAGGGGGGAGTGGTTCCGTGGGGTTTACCAAAATCCCCATTTCCCAGCGGTATTTTTTGTCGCCTTTTTGATGCTTCAGCATTGAGAACTGATAACTCGTCAATTTCATCATAAAGTCTTTTTGCTCTTGATCTTCTAATTCATCAAAAGAGAGTCTTTCAATATTCAAAAGCTCTCCAGACTTAGAAACCTTTATGATGGGAGTAGAGTATTTTCTAAAGATTTGTTTACACATTTTCTCTAATTCTTTGGTCTCTGTTTCACCTCCATAAATGTAAATGGAGTTTTCTGCTGGCCAGTTTTTGAGGAAGCTGCGCTCATTTTGGGTGCAGAGGGAGGCGTCTGGGATAAGCATTACTGAACCGCGCATTTCGTTGACCGTTTTTACGCTGGGGATAACGGTGTGTCCGCGTGCTTCGGCCAATAGAGAGCAGTAATATCCTCGGCTGAGGTAGCGACTTGTATTGCAAAGATTTATGATCCGAAGCTTAGACTGTTCTTTTTTAGGGTATTCCGCTAGATAGGTCTGAAAAGAGATGAGAGTTAGGCCATTGTCTTCTGATTGATTAGGTTCATCATCAACTACAATAATTGTTTTATTCATTTGTGTGTTTTTCCTATTTGTTGTTTTGAAAACTCTATTGTGACCTTTGTTTTTGCTAGGTTAAAATCGTTTTGTTTGAGAAAATAGTTAGTTTTAACCTATCTTTTTTGCTGTAACCTGTCAAATTCACATTACTTGTGTGTAGTCGGAGTGCACCAGAGTGTTAAGTTGCTTGCGCAGTGAATTCCACCCAGGAGTTCGTGCTGTTCCGTGGTATCAAGAGGGATGAGAGCTTTATGCAATTGCTCTAGTTCTTGGGTAATATAGCTTTGGAATTGTTGAATCGATTGTTGGGCCATAAATAGAGTTTGTCCAATAAGGAGAAGATTAATGGGGTTTTCGTTGACTGCAATAGATCTGTCCTCTTCTGTACCATAATGTTTCATGGTTTTTATTGGGGAAAATAGCAGAGGAAGGGGAATCACTGGTAACTGACACTGATGAACTGCGAGCATACGTGCCTGAAGCCTTTGAATATTTTCTTTTATAATCGAGTCATAGACTTGGTTCGCTTTGAAAAATTCAGAGCAGTGTTTACTTTTTTTATGCTGACGGTGAAGGCATTGATAAAACATTGTTCTGCTTTCTCCATTTTCGACAGGGACGAGCATGGAAAGGTGAGGATCATAGGTCGGTTCTTGGGACTTGAGAATCTCTATTGCAAGAAGAGGGGAAGCAACCAGTAGAGTTTGTTGGCAGGCCGTGGCTGTTTGAGAGTGGGGGACTAAGGCAATTATTTCATCAACATGGCCTGCTTCAGACCATGCAGTATCCATCTCAATGAGTTCTTGTGAAATATTTTCTTTTAAATATTGCTTGGTTATTTCAGACATGCTGTTGCCTATGAGAACCAGTTTTTCTGATACTGCCTCAATATTTCCACCATAGTCTCCATTATTGTTGTTTTTATCAAGTTCTTTGACCTGAGGTTGTTCAACGATCTCTTGAGGATAACTTAAGGAAAGACTTTGAGGCAGATCATCTCCATTTTCTGCCGGATACAAAAGATCAAGAAAATAGGTAATTCCTGTTTGAGGGTCTACCACTTGTTCAAAATAATCTTGCATCCACATGGTTTCGTAGCCTGCATAGGGGATGAAGTTCAGTTTTGTTGTTCCTTTTAAAGACAGGATTTCCCTTTTGAGTTTAGCCGCAATTTCTGTGGTCCCTTGTGGGAAAACGATATTGATCGTTTCGAGGAGTTGTCCCTTGTTGACTTCATCGTAAATTTTATAAATGAGCTTGCTGTTGCGAGAGTTGGGGGAGAGCCCAAGATAAAGAGTCTTGGGGGGGTAGTAACGCGGGAGTATTATTTTGGAGCTAAGTTGAGGGCATTGACGCACTGAGGACTCTGGAGAGTGGAAGCTTGAGACAAGAGGCAGAGAGGAGCAAGAGCTGGTCAAAATAGACAGGGCCAGCGAGAGTGCCAAAAATAGACAAATTGCAACGGTATTCATAAGTAATCGCATGTTGAAGTTTTTGCTGGCTTATTGTCGCTCTGATTGCCAGTTCGTAAAAATCGTTTTATTTGTAGATATAGTTAGTAAAAAGCTAATCAAGCGAAGGGTGGTATGAACAAATTAAACTTTAGTCATTTCTATTATTTTTATGTGGTTGCCAAAGAAGGTTCAATAAAAGGAGCTTCAGAGAAACTTCATGTCTCTCAGCCCACGATTAGTGATCAGCTCAAGCTACTAGAGGAGTTTTTTGGTTGTATCTTATTTGAGCGCAAGCATCGCTCTCTTTATTTGACCAAGGAAGGGAAGTTGGCCCTGAAGTATGCAGAGACGATCTTTGATCTTTCGCGCGAGTTAACTTCAAGGCTCAAAAATAAGTTCAATCTTCCTAAAAAGAGCTTAGATATTGGGATTACTCACTTTATTTCGCACTACTTTCTCTATGATAATATTCTCCCCTTATTTCAGCAGCAGGATGTCACAATCAACATCAGAGAAAATGAGAGGCACTTGTTGCTTGCAGAACTTGAAGAAGGGAATCTCGATATGGTTTTTACGGATTCCAAAGATTCCCTTGCTAGTACGATGACTTCATATCGAATGGGGGTTAATAAAACTTTCGTAGTGGCCCATAAAAAATTTGCTAAATATAAAAGAAATTTCCCACAGTCCTTGGCAAATATTCCCTTTTTTAATTACTCCAGTAATTCATTTTTGCGGTTTGAGATTGAGGTATTCTTTGCGCAGAATTCAATTACTCCTAGAATTTTAGGAGAGGGGGATGATATTGACCTATTTCAAATGGTGACGGAGAAAGGCTTAGGCTTTACGATCGTGCCTGAAGTTGCCATGAAGCGCTTTTGTTTGAACAAAAATGTTATTGTTTTAGGGGAACTTGAAGAGTTACAGACATCAGTTTGGGGAATTATCAAAAAAAGCTACAAGGGAATAGGCTATCAACTGCTCTCCCAAAAGCTGACTGTACCTGATTAATGATTGGCAAGAAGTGAAATTTTCGCTAGATTGCTTTCATAATTTAATATTCACATTGTAATCGAGGTCATTTATGAACACAGATCAGGAAAAAGTAAGCTATATCATTGGACGCCAAATCGGTGGTGATTTTAGAAGACAAGGGCTTGAGATCAATTTTGATTGTTTTTCTCAAGGAATTCGCTCAGCCTACCTTAATGAAGAGAGTGAAATTAATGAAGCAGAAATTGCTCGAGTTATGAGTACTTTCCAGGAAGAAATGCAGGCAAAGGCTCAAGCAATGCATGCTGAAATTGAATTAAAAAATAGATCTGAAGGTGAAGCTTTCCTTGCAGAGAATAAAAACAGAGAAGGAATTGTAGTGACTAATTCCGGTCTCCAGTATCGTGTTTTAGAGTCTGGTAATGGAAAGACTCCAGAATTGACTTCAACCGTTGAAACTCATTATGAAGGAACTTTGCTTGATGGAACGATCTTTGATTCTTCGTATCGCAGAGGTGAAACCATTTCTTTTCCGGTAAATGGAGTTATTGCTGGTTGGACTGAAGCATTGCAGTTAATGAAAGAAGGCGATATTTGGGAACTATTTATTCCTGCAGACTTGGCTTATGGAGCTCATGGAGCTGGACAAGCTATTGGTCCCCATGCGACTTTAAAGTTTAAAGTTGAGCTGATCAAAGTTCAGTAATTTGAAAATAACTAAGCTCCAGCATGCTGGAGCTTTTTTTTTGGAGTTTCTATGAGAAGATTGATCATTCTTTTGCCCTTTTTTCTTTTGCTTGGCTGTTCGATTGGGCAAACTTCGGGGGAATTCCATGCCATTCGCTTATTGCCAGGACAAGATCTAAAGCTGGAGCTAGATAAATTTGTTGAGTCAAAGCAAATTAAGGCCGCTTCCATTGTTAGCGCCGTGGGAAGTTTGACTGATGTTGCCTTACGTTTTGCAAATCAGAGCGATGTCTCCAAAATGAAAGGGCATTTTGAGCTTGTCTCTTTGTCGGGAATTCTGTCGTCAGTTGGTGGAAGCCATATTCATATGGCCGTATCTGATGGTTCGGGTAAGACTCTTGGAGGCCATGTGAAGGAAGGAAATATCATTTATACGACAATGGAATTGGTTTTAATCGAATACCCTAGGATGGTCTTTAAGAGGGAGAAGTGTCCACAGTCCGGATATCATGAGTTAAAAGTTTATTGATTTAACTGCTTACGTAGGGAATATATAAGTGGAGACGAAGCACAAACACATTATAGCAATTTCTTCTCTTTTTATTTTGTCATTATTATTGTTTTTTTTGTCTTATGGTAAATCGACCGATGTTGTTGTCGACTTTTATCAAAGTTTTTATATTGCTGATTTAGTTGCTCAGGGGTACTTGCCGTATATTGATTATTCATTTTTCTTTGGCGCATTTCCGGTTTATTTTCATGCACTTCTTATCCTGGTCTTTGGTAAAGCTTTCGTCGTGAATTATATTGTCTCTTTAGTGATTATCTTGCTCTCATGTTTTCTTTTCTATGCTCTCGTCTTTAAAAGCACTCGTAGTGCTTGGACTTCTTTCGTGGGTGGGCTTTTGTTTTTGGCCCTTCATGCTTTTCAAGATGCGCGCTGGTTTTCGGGATTTAATTTTATCACGCCATATAATTATGCCTCAATTTATTCTAGTTTTTTTATTTTGGGGATTTTGTACTTTTATAATTCACGTGTGTTTCTAACTTCCTTGCTTATCGCTTTAACTTTATTGTCTCGCATTGAGTATGGATGTTTGATTGCATTTATTTTAATCTTTTTTACTGCGCACCCTCTGACGTGGCGTCAACGTTTTCTCTATTTCTGCGTATTGCCAGGTTTGGTGACCTTAGGTGTTTATTCTTATTTTCTTTTAAAGATGGGAGTTCGTGATTTTCTTTTTGGAAATATTCTTTGGATTCCCCATCTTCCTTTTGGACACCAAAATATTTTTAATAAAAGTATTTTGGGTATAAGTTTTTTTAGTCTCGGTCGCACGTTGGTTGCTTTGTTTCTTTTTTGCTCTCTTCTTTTTTTAAATTTAAGTAATCGCTGGCGTCAGATTTTTGCCTACCTATCTTTTCTTTTGATTGTACTCTTTATTCCATGGCAAATTAGAGAAGACCAGCTTCTTTCTTATATTCCCTTTGTGAATCTTGTTCTTTTTGCTGCATTGAGTATCAAAGATAGAAGAGCTTTTAAGTTGCCTTTGTTTTTATTGGCTCAACTTTTTATTGCAAGGATTTATTTTAACTGCAAGCTTGATTCTTATTTTTTCTACATGGGTATTTTTTCTATTCTCTTTTGCATTTGTGCAGTTGCCGAAGTTTTGCGTTTGCAGACAATGGTCTACAAAAAATATTTCTTCGCTTTTATTGCTATCTATGTTTCTTGCTTTGTGGTTTGGCAAACTCAACAAGTATATCGCTACAAAACTGTCGAATTTAAAACTCCCTATGGAAATATGATGTTTTCGGACCTTTCTTTTTTTCACTCAATTGTTCAGGTTAAACGTTTCTTGGATGAAAATCGCAAAATCAATGAGACGATTCAAGCGCTTCCCGAAGGTCCTATTTTTAACTATATTTATAATACTCCCCAGCCTTTAAGATATAATCACATTAATCCTGTAGGGTATTTTTTTTATGGACCAGAAAAGATCATTCATGATCTAGAAAAGAGCATGCCCAGCTATATTATTCTTTTTTATCAGTTTGGTGAGTACTTTGATCCTTATGTTCTTTTTATGGAAGACTATGGTGGAGAAGTTAAAAATTGGATGAAGGATCATTATGTTTTGTTGGAAAAAATAAACGGAGGAACGACTGACCGTCATTGCGTTGCCTGTGGTGGCGCTGAGATTTGGGCCAGTCGGGAGACAGCAAAGCGCTTCGGTGAGGAGTCAGGGTATCCCAAGGATTACTATGTAAAGGGAAGTGAAAAGTTTAAAGTCATTCGCTCCCAAGAGAACATACTAATTTTTGAAAAAGAATAACGTTTTCCTTCTTTTACTTCTTTACAAGCTTGGCCACCTTGCGCTTTTTGGGTGTATCTGCAATTGCGATATAGAGCGCTGGTTTAAGGTCCCCAATATTGATGGCAGATTTTTCTCCACCGTCTAGGGGAATAATCTTTAGAATTTTTCCCGTAAGATCAATAATTTTCACCTTTACTTGCTCTGTATTGTCGAATTCACTTAGGTCAACGGTTAGCGGCCCGTCGGTGGGGTTGGGATAGATATTAAGAGGTGTTTCTTTTTCTGCTTCTTCCTCTCCCGTGGCAGAGAAGTCTAAGCGCCAATCGTAAGCAATGGAGCCCATTATATTATTCCATTCAATTAGAACCGTTTCGTCTTTTTTAAGGGGGATACCGTCAATCTCTGATTGAGTGCATGAGGCTTGTTGTAGGTTAAGTGTTTTGCTGTAACTAATCCAATTTGCATCTAAGCTTATTTCTGCTTCGTCATTGAAAGCCAGGGGCTTCATATCGCATTTTCTATAGATTGCAACAAAAGTATCCTGCTCTGTGAGACCTAGAGAACTTACTTTTAGCTCACCATCGCATTGTGGAGTGAATTCATAAACCTGGTATCTGGAGCCTTCGTGATCTGCAAATTGCTGACCTGGTTCATCAATGACAAATGGAAAAGAGCGTACTTCTCCTTCTTCCCAAGGTCTCATGGCCAATGAGACAGTGAAAGGTTCAGAGGACGCTGTATTTTGTAAACGGAAATACCAAGTTTCGCCTTTGTGTATTCCAAAAAAATTTTCATTAGGACTATGGCTTTCAATGCGCTTAAAAGTCCGTGCAGAGCACTTTGTGCCATAACCAGAGATGTGTTTCCCGGTAGCATCTCCAACTATTTTAATATCGAAACGTCCAGTGATTGGGGCCGTAAATTTGAACCAATGATCATTTGCTTCTTCATAGAGGTAAACGTGAGTTTTGCCATCAACTGTTACAAATTGACGGTCAATTCCTGCTTCATCATAATGATTTTCGCTAGTCAAAACTGTAGTTTTGGGTTTTGTGGGGCTGGCCGAATTGTTGCCGATTTGCGCAATTGTTGCAGTCTCACAAGTTGACTGGGCATAGACTATGAAAGTAGACATTAAGAGTAATGAAGCAAATAGGAATTTCAAAACAAATACCTTTTGTTGATTTCTAGTTCGAACTATATCAGTCCACTATTCGGCATGTTTTAAAAAAATCTTTAGTTTCGCTCGAGCAATTCTTTCATTATTTGTGCTTCTACTTTGCGACTGTAAGTATTCAGGCTCCAATGCTCGGGGCTCCATCCTTGTAAAAAACGATAGAAATCGCACCACGCATAGTAATAGAGCTTTCTCCAGTTCGCTTCCAGTTGAGGGAAGTCTATTTTTTTCTGATACCGCTCAACTGCACTTTGAAGCTCTTTGAAGTAAGTATTTAGAATTTGCATTTCATTTTTTTCACATTCTTTTTCTGAGAAACAGCTACCCACAAAATAGGCAAGGTCTTTCATCCCGCATCCTCCTCCTACATATTGAAAATCAACGGCCGCGACTCTCTGACGGTCGGAACTAAAGCAGAAGTTGGCTAGCTTCGCGTCGCCGTGGACGAATGTGAGAAAGGGGCTTGCATTTAGTTCTTGGTCGAGGCGAGAAGCTATTTGAGAGAGTGGAGTTCCTGCTATCTTTTTAAACTCGTCAGGGCGTGTTTTTAAATGCCAGTAGGTGCCTGTTTTCCATAGTTGATCTGGTTTGACATGAAGGAATTTTGCATGAAAATTCGCGAGCCAGCATAGACATACTTTCATTTGCTGCCAATTTACTTGTCGTAGCTGTAGGGGGAAACCCAGAGTGTTAAGGTCTTCAAGCAGAAGGTAGTATTCGCCCTTTTCTTTCTCCACCAAAAGGCTGTTGGGGCTAGGCGAGCATTGATCTTTTAGGTTGATAGGGTTCCAGCTTTGATACCATTCCATTTCAATTTGGTAAGAACGGAGCTTTCTTTGATGGGAGAAACTAGTGCTTTGCTTTTTGGCCGAAGGAAGCTTGATGTGTTTTAAAATGACAGAGGGAAAGTCATTGCTTTGTAAATGTATTCTCTGAATGATGCCATAACCACTCCAGAGTTCTTGAATATTTTCAATCCATTTAATTTGTGAACTCTGAGTTCTTTCTAAGATTTTTTTCTTTAAGTCAGGTGTCATTCTATGATTTCATGTTTTCCATCATGAGTTCTATCGTAACATCCTTGTGCTCGCGCAGTAGTTTGAAGGAACTTTGCAAATCATCAATTTTTTTACCTGTTATTCTGATCTTTTCATCTAAATATTGCGAGCTAACTTTAAGACCAGAGTCTTTAATAATCTTGTTGATGAGTTTTCCATTTTCTTTATTAATACCGGAATGAATAATTATTTTTAGTTTGTGCAATTTTAATCCACTGGGTGTTATTTTTTGAGGCTCAAGTCCTTTAAGACCTAAGCCTCTTTTTCCCATGGCCCCATATAAAATATCAAGGGCCGCTTTCACTTGATATTCGGTTTCGCCAACTATTTCGAGTTCTGTATCACCCTTGAGTTCAATGGTACAGTTTGAGCCTTTGAAATCATAGCGCCCAATAATTTGCTTATTGGCCATATTAAGGGCATTTTTAAGTTCACCAATGTCCATAGTGGATACAAGGTCAAATGAAGGCATTTTCTACTCCTGAAGATCATTTTGATTTTCTAAAAATATAATAAATTTAGCGTCCTTGCAAATGCTATCGCCTTTTGACTATCTATACAACTGAAGGGCCGTTTGAATGGCCAAAAAGAGGATTTCCTTTTTAATCGGTTTTGCGAGGTGAATGTCGCAGCCTGCTTCATAACAGCGTTTCTTTTCTTCTGTCAAAGCGTAACCAGTAAGAGCAATAATGGGAGTTGGCATTTGCTTATAATCTGTTTCAAACTTTCTCATTTTTTTGGTTGCTTCATACCCATCTAATATTGGCATTTGAATGTCCATGAGCACGAGATCAAATTCCTTTTGAGTAAAGGCTTGATAGGCCTCGAGCCCATTGGTGGCAGTCGTAACGTTGTAACGAAATGGCTTAAAAAAGAGTTGTATGAGATCTCGATTTTCAGAAGAATCGTCAACGAGTAAAACGGATAATGGCAGATCAATTGCAGCCAGAGGAAAGGGGATATTGGGGGCTTCTGTTATTTCCTTGGGATCAGCCTCATGCATGGGTATTGTAAATTGAAATTCTGTTCCCGCGCGCCAAGTGCTTTGCACTGAAATTTCCCCTCCCATAAAAGTGACTAACTCTTTGCAGATACTAAGTCCTAAGCCTGTTCCTTCATAAGATTTAGAGGGACCAGATTCTAGCTGAGAAAAGCGTTGGAATAAGTTGGGGATATTGTCCGAATGAATGCCAATTCCAGAGTCTTTTACCTGAAAAATTAGATCACGGTCATCGCATGAGACTGATAATTCAATTTTTCCATGCAATGTGAATTTTATTGCATTACTGAGCAAGTTGATAAGAACTCTTTGGATTTTATGCTTGTCGAGCAGAAATATTTTTTCAGATAGGGTTTCTGCAATATTGAGCTCAAAGGATAATTCCTTATGAACTAATCGATCTTTGATCATATCGACGACTTCCTTGATCAGTGAAGAAAGGGAGGTCGGATGAGGAGAAAGTGAAAGAACTCCAGATTCTATTTTGGATAGCTCTAGAACATTATTAATGAGTTTTAGTAACACTTCTGCTGCGCTATCAATTTTTTCAAGAAATACTTTGTCATCATTGTTTGCATTCTTTTCCAATAGGTGATCAGTAAATCCCATAATGGCATTTAGTGGAGTTC
>QKCN01000031.1 GCA_003245675.1 Bacteriovoracaceae bacterium
TGGCATAATGCCCATTCTTTTTCCAGGAAATATAATTGAGTTCTCCAAATACTTTTCTACCAAAACGAATCCAAAGATTTTTATACGGCTCACTGGACGCAGTACTAATAAACATTCCATAAACGAGGGAATAATTTTTTAGGCCAAATGCATGAGAATAGACAAATTCAAACCCTTGGGGATAGAGCAAGCTTGAATAAGATTTTCCCCCATCAGCTTGGCGGAAAGAAATTGCTTGTAGTCCGAGTAAGGGAATAATTTTAAAGCGATTATCAAGCGCAGAGCCTAGGTCATAAGCAAAGTAGGCACCAGCGTTGTTGAAATTTGATTTATTGTAGATAAAGGCATCAAAGAATCTAATAGAGGAGCTTGGTGCGAGAGTTAAATTGCCATAAAGCATAATAGGAAAAGCATAAGTGCGTTTTCCTTCAATTTTTGATTCAAAGGATTGATAGATATAGGGGCCAAAGCCAAGTGCGGTCTTTAGTCTGTGAAAGCGGTGAGGGAAATTGGCCGAAATAGTAAGAGTTCTTATTTCTCCCTTTTTGTCTTCAACTTCAATTTGAGCAGGAATACCCGCTTTCATATTAATAACGTAGGGAGCAGGAGGATTACCGGCCAACTCTAAGTCTGGAGAGATCCAGAGTACTTCGAGAGTCGATGTTTCATCGCCAAAATTTCCTTGATGTGTGGAAAGACAGCCCGCTGAGAAAAATTCGTTGTTAATACCTGTTATATTGAGCCCATAAGGGGCACAAGAATAGTCGATGAGAGTTCTTTCTTGCTCAGCACTTTTTCGATTGCGTGAATCTAGGCGTAGAGTTGATGCCAATTTCCCCTGGCGAAAAATACTGATTGGACTGGGATCAAAAAGAGAAAAATAAAAACTGATAAAAGAAAAATCTTTATCTTGCTGGAACAATAGGGTTTTCCCTCCATAAATGACGTGAAGGCGAGCAGCACTTTCTTTTGGAACTTTTAGCACAATCTTCATTCGAGGTAGTAGGAGTGTTTTGTTGTAGCGAATCCATTGTAGTGTTTCTTCTTGCAGATTTGCTTCGACGGGAAGGTCGCCGTTGGTTCGGATGATGAAATCACTTGCTTGGAGCGGGATTCTGTTTTCTCCAATAACCATGGGTCCAAATGATATAGAAGGAATGCTGTCGTTTTGAGCGAGACAATGAAAAGATGAGAGCATTAAAAATAGAGCGAGCCACTTCATTTTCTTCCTTTAAGATCAAGGTAGTTCCCCACAATGCCCTTAAATAGACCATAAGTGAATGCTTCCCCTTGGAAACGACAATCAAGTGATAGCGGAGTGATAAAGGAATTTTCCATTCCTTTTTTTCCCGTTGCAAAGTCAACAAGTGCATAAGAAAACACTTTGTTATTTCCAACAGTATCTTGAATGCTGTTACTAAAAATAGGCATATTCGTTTGTGCATTGATGTAAGTGTCTTCCATCATCTTCAATTGAGTTTTAAAAATACACCACGGTTTTGCATCATCTCTTTGGTCTTTGCTGTAGAGGAGTCGTCCTTCTTGAAAATAGATTCCACGCATTTCTCCTGATGCTTCATCTGATTTGTATTTAATCATAAGATGTTGCAGAACAGTTAGACTGAGATCGAAATGGATATCTCCTAAATTGGCATCTGCGTTTAGTTTTTCAGCTGCGCGGGGAACAAAGCGACATTCCACTTTGCATAAATCATTGAGGCTGAGAGAAATAAAATCTTGTTCTTTTTTGTAGTAGGTAATTGTCTTGGCCGATTGAGAATCTTCCGTTAGTTCAAAATGAAGATCTTCTTTGGATTTTACGATTTTTATTTGGCATGTTTTTTCTTTTAGTTTCTTTCCTTGTCCATCTGCAATGTTAAGCGCAAGCTTAAATTCTTGATGGGTGCCTGCGCTTAAGAGGCACTGCTGCTCTTGCGCTTGGGCAAGCGAAAAGCATGTAATAAAAGCCAAGAGTAAAAATATTTTAGTCGACATAAAACCTCTTAATGATTTTGAGCCATTTTTCTTTTTTCTTTTGAAAATATGCTAGATTGGAGTCTTCTGGTCGTATTTGAATATCCTGCTTCCAGTTTTTGGAAAAATCTTGAAAGCAGATAATGCTAGCACCAATTGCCGCACCAAGAGCTGCACCATAACTGGTCGTTTCTAGTACTTTGGGCCTAATAATATTAATTTTTGAAAAGTTAGATTGAAATTGCATGAGCAGTCTATTGGCTGCGGCACCACCATCGACGCGCATTTCTGTAATAATTTGTTCATTTTCTTCTTGAAAAGCAGATAGCAAATCATCAATTGAGAGGGCAATCCCCTCGAGGCATGCACGTGCAATGTGTTTGCGTGAGCTGTCTCGAGTTAAACCGCAAATCATTGCCTTAGCCTCAGGGAGCCAATAAGGAGATCCAATTCCGGAAAAGAAGGGGAGAAAAATAAGGTGCTCCATTTCTTCTAAAGAATTTACCTCATTGGCCAGAGTCTCGATATGAGAACTATCAGGGAAGAATTGTAATTGATCGCGCAGCCATTGAACAGAGGCTCCTGTAACGTAGACACAGCCTTCTAGGGCATAGGCATCTTGGCCCTGATGGCGGTAGGCAATGGTTGTGATGAGTCCATTGGCGGAGCGGATGAGTTTATTTCCTGTATTTGCTAAAACAAAAGAGCCAGTTCCGTAAGTGCATTTGAGTTGCCCTTCTTGGGTACATGCTTGCCCAAAAAGAGCAGCTTGTTGGTCTCCTAGAATTGAGCAAATTGGTATTCCATCGGGAAGAAAATCAAGACCTTCTGTTAAACCTAGTTTGCCAATTGAATCAGCGATTTCTGGTAGACAATTCATTGGGACATCAAATGTTTCACAAAGACCTTTATCCCATTGTCCATTTTCGATATTCATCAATAATGTTCGAGATGCATTTGTGGCATCTGTTTTGTAAGACTTTTGATTGGTTAACTGAAGTAGAATGAAAGTATCAATGGTGGCAAAGCGTAATTCATTATTGAGTGCAGCCTTTTTTATGGAATCAACATTGTGCAATAGCCAATTCATTTTGGAGGCTGAAAAGTAGGGATCTACGGGAAGTCCTGTTTTGTGAGTTATTTTTTTTCCGAGAGGGGTATTCTTTATATTTTGGCAAAAATCAGAGGTTCTGCGATCTTGCCAAACAATGGCATTATAAAGAGCTTCACCCTGAAGATTCAAAGCACAGGTTGTTTCTCTTTGATTGGTTATTCCGATACAAGATATTTGTTCTGCCTTAATATTGTTGTCACTAAGAACTTGGGCAATGGAATGTCTAACCGACTGCCAAATGTCTTTAGTATTGTGTTCTACCCAGCCGGGTTTCGGAAATATTTGAGGAAATTCAGTATTATATTTTCCTTTGACATCAAAAGAGCTTTCGCTGACAAGTAGGGCGGTTGACCCGGTTGTTCCCTGGTCAATAGCGAGAATATAACGTTCCATAAAAATCCTTTTGGAAGTGCTAAAAGAGTTTTACTTCTATATCCATTCTGTCATGATTAGGGCCGTGGTTTACAATTTCTTTGACAGAATAGGCCCACCAGCCTGCAATTTGTCGATTGGTGAGTACGAGTGTACCCAGAGAAATAGCAAAGATACTTATGAAGAGAAGTATAAACTCAACAAAAGTCTGACCTTTTTGATTGCGTATTTGTGAAGGCTTCTTTTTCATGAGAAAATTATAGCATGTCTTAGAGAGTATCGTATGAAGAAAATATTACCTTGGTCCTTATTTAGTTTGGTTTTCTGTGCAGTGGTCGTCTTGCAGATTTTGTGGAATGACTATGGGGTGCAGCCTGAAGCCTTAGAGGCACGCCAGTATAATTTGTATTTAAAAAGCAGAACAGGAAGCACAACAAACTTTGCTGAACATGTTAAGCAAGGAGCAATCTTTGTTGTCTGGGCGTCTTGGTGTCCACATTGCCATAATCACGTTAAAGATATTTTGAAATTGCAGCGGAAAAATTCTGAGCTGAATTTTATTTTTATTAATATGGGAGATCAAAATTTGGAGAAGGCCGAAAAAATGATGGGACTTTCTGGTCAGCGTTTTTCCTTTCCGACCCAAGGCGAAGATTTCTATGAGCAATTTGGAGTCGAAGCACTGCCTTCGACTCTCATTTTTTCAGCAGAAAAGACCTTCCGTGTGACCGGACATTTCGATCTTTGCGCAGAGTCATGGCGGACTATGGTTTTTCCTCAGCTAAAATGTTCTCCATAGGAACTGCCAGATTTTGCCCCCAGGCATAAGTTATTTCATCAATTGTATTTGCCTTGAAAATAGATACATTGGAAGAGAAGCCTTCTTTGATACAGCCGTCTTTGTAAAATCCAAGAGCATGAGCGGCGTTGAGCGTAATTCCGCCCCAGAGTTCAGCTTGATTGAGTTTGTAGAGCGGGCCGGCCATTGAGGCAATCAGCAGTAAATTGTCGATATGACAAGAGCCAGGATTATAGTCAGAAGCAAGTGCAACTTTGCAGCCAGCATCAAGAAACTTACGGGCTGGAGCGAGGGGTTTTCCCAGAAAGAGGCTCGTGCCTGGCAAAAGTGTGGCGACAGTTGAAGAGTTGCTGAGTTTATGAATGTTTTCATCAGAACATTTCATGAGATGGTCTGCGCTGAGTGAGCTGAAATCAACGGCCATTCCGGCGCCATTATTATCATTAAATTCATCAGCATGGATTTTCGTTGCTATTCCCAATTCTTTGGATCTGATAAAAAGGCGTTGAACATCGTCAGCAGAGAAGTAGCCTTCTTCTTGAAAAATATCAACAGCATCAATAATTTTTTGAGGGGCAAGGTTTTCTAATAAGGGAAGCACAACCTCATTCATAAAAGCGGCTGAAGTTTTGTATTCTTTAGGAACCGCATGGGCCGCCAAATATGTGTTAAAGATTTTAACACGGCCTCTAAAGTGTTCCTTTAAGTCGTAAATGATCTGAGAAAGCTCTAGCTCTTTATCATAAGTTAGAGCGTAGCCACTTTTAATTTCAATGGTATTAATTCCCAATTGGTGAAAGCGCTCAATTTTCTCTACTGAGGCATCAAATAGATCTTTTCGACTGCTTTCTTTAGTGTGTTTCATCGTAAAAAGAATTCCTCCTCCCATTTTGGCAATCGCTTCATAGTCTGCACCATTAAGGCGAGCAGCGTATTCACGTGCTCTATTCCCTCCAAAAACAATATGTGTATGAGAGTCGACAATTCCCGGAGTGATCGTATGTCCAGAGAGATCGTGTCTAGGCAGAGCTGCATATTGCGTAGGAAGAGCTTCTGTTTTTCCTAGCCATATGATTTGTGTGTCATCAAAGACTAGAGCAGCATTTTCAATGATGGAGAGATCTTCAGGCACCAATTTGCGTCCATCCTTTTGATGGGCGGATTCTAGGGTGACAAGTTGGGATATATTTTCAAAAACTCTCATTTAAATCTCCTCGCAAATGAGTATAATGAATTAAATTCTCTTATTTTTATCAGAGAGGGGACTTAAATGGCAAAAATTTTAGTAATAGAAGACGAGCAAGATATTGCCGATCTTTTTGAAGCTCAATTTAAAATATTGGGCCATGAGGTCGTTTTGTGCGGCAATGGACAAGAGGCGATTTCGCGTATACAGCAAGAGAGCTTTGATATTTTTGTAATTGATAGAATGCTGCCAGGGGCGAGTGGAATTGAGATTTGTCGCTTTATTCGCAATTATTTGGAAACCAAAACGCATCCTATTTTGATGGTGACGGCCCTCTCTTCTCCCGAAAACATTGTCGAGGGCCTAGATGCTGGCGCTGATGACTATATTACGAAGCCTTTTGATCTTAAGATATTTATGGCCCGTTTCCGGTCCTTATTACGCCGAGTGGAGGTCAGTAATTCGATCGGTCAACAAAAAGGGAACTCTGTTGAGCTAGGGCGCCTTAAAATCGATTTTGATCAATGCACTTTTCATATTGATCAACAAGAACTAGTGCTGACGGCATCGGAATATCGTATTCTTTCTGTACTGTTAAAAAATCCGAGAAAGGTTTTGAGTCGCACGGAATTGGTGAAGTCCGTTATTGGGGAAAATGTTCATGTCACCGAGAGGACGATTGATACTCATATTGCAGGGATTCGCAAGAAAATGGGAGATGCTGCTTTTATGATTGAGACCATTAGAGGCATAGGATATCGCATAAATGACCGAATCGAAGATTAGAGTTCTTTCTTCTAGAACTGTTGCCCTTATTCAAATTTGTATGATCATTCTTTTGGTGATGACCACCTTTTTGGTCTCTCGTCACTATTATGATTCTTCATTTATGGCGAGTATTAAGACGGCAATTATTGAAGATATTGATTTGGCGGAGCGTTTGATTAGTGATCGTGCAATAAAGATTCAAGATACCTGTTTATACTTCCCCGAAAAGAGGCTGACCTTAATTGATCCCCAAGGAAATGTATTGTGTGATTCAAATGCTGACCCCCTTTTGATGGAAAATCATCTGAATCGTCCCGAGGTTGTGGCCGCTTTAAAGGGCGATGTTTCTTTTCACATGAGAGAAAGTTCCACGTTGAAAAAACGATTTTTATATGCGGCTAAAAAAGTCGAAATTAATCAGAAGTCTTTCATTGTAAGGGGAGCAGTTGAGGCAAATGCTATCGATAAGGCTTCTTCTAAAATTTCACAAAAAATCATTCTCTACATTATTCCCGCATTTGCGATTTTGACGACACTTTCTCTTTGGGTTTTGCTGTCGCGTTTGAGAAAAGATCGTCTTTTGCGTGATAAATTAAAAGAGGACTTGTTGGCCAATATTTCACATGAGATCAAAACGCCTCTCACCAGTCTCAAAGGATTTGTGCAACTTCTGGATACAGTGATGGAAGACAAGTCAAATAAAGTGGTCGCTGATTGTTTACAAAAAATTGAGCGTAATGCTAATCGCATTGATGCCATGTTTACTGATGTATTGGAACTCGTTCGCCTTGAAGGCAAGTCAGAATTAGAATTTGAGGAAATTGAGTTAGATCATCTTTTGCAAGATGTAAGTGACATGGTTAGTTCAAAATATCGTCTCAAAAATATACGTCTAAATTTAGATTTAAACGTAGCTCAGATACATGCCAACTATAAGAGTTTAGATCAGATTTTTACAAATCTCCTCGATAATGCTTTTAAATACACACCAACCAATGGGAGAGTTTGGGCCAAAACAGAAGTTGCAGATGGCAAATTGCATTTTTCAGTTGGTGATACAGGAGTAGGAATTCCTCGAGATGATGTTTCAAAGGTTTTTGAAAGATTCTATCGCGTTGATCCATCTCGTTCTCGTGAAATGGGGGGGACGGGACTTGGTCTTGCTATTGTAAAGCACGGAGTTATGCGGCATCAGGGTGAAGTTTGGGTCGAAAGTGAAGAGGGAAAAGGATCCATTTTTCATGTGTCATTGCCGTTAAAGCAGAAATGAATATTGGGTGGATAATTTTCATATTTCTTTTTCCGCTTTGGTGCTGGGCAAATTCAGCTTTTCCAACTTGGCTTCAACATTATCAAATGCATGGGCAATCTGTATTCGTTGAACGAAACTCAGTACGTCTTCATTACCGTCTCTTTTGTAAGCCTGGTGCCTCTCAAATGCTTGTTGTTTCTCCAGGAAGAACGGAGGCGGCGGTCAAGTATTTGGAGCTAATCCATGATTGGAAAGATAAAAATTTTTCTATGGCAGTATTGGATCATAGAGGGCAAGGTGCTTCCTCACGAGTCGGTAAAAATTTGCAAATGGGCCATGTGGAAGGTTTTAATGATTATGTTGATGACTTTCGATCACTGATTTTTCATATCAGACAAAAGTGTCCTGCAGAACAGATTCATGTTCTTGCTCATTCTATGGGGGGAGCAATCGCTCTATTGGCCCATCAAAAAGATCCCTCCTTGTTTCATCGTTTGACACTGTCTTCCCCTATGCTGGGGATTTATTTTAAGGGTGTTCCTGATTTTGCCATCAAAGTGCTGCTAACAATCCTTTCTTGGGTTAAAGGAACTGAGACTTATGCCTTGGGGCAAGGAAACTATGATCCTCAACGTTCTTTTGAAGGGAATTCTGTGACTCATTCTTTAGAGCGTTTTAATTATAACAAAAAACTTATGACTGAACTTTTTCCGGAACAAGCAATAGGGGGAGCGAGTGTTGCTTGGGTTCAA
>QKCN01000048.1 GCA_003245675.1 Bacteriovoracaceae bacterium
AGGCTTTTTCGCTGCAGGCTTTTTCGCTACAGGCTTTTTCGCTGCAGGCTTTTTCGCTGCAGGCTTTTTCGCTGCAGGCTTTTTCGCTGCAGGTTTTTTAGCTGCAGGTTTTTTAGCTGCAGGTTTTTTAGCTGCAGGTTTCTTTACTGCTACCTTTTTGGTGACTTTTTTCTTTGCTACTTTCTTGGCCACAAACTTCCCTTTGTTAAAAGTTAAACCTGAAATTAAAGAACAGTTTCTTATCGAAAAAAAACAAAATTACTTAACTAATTATAATAATCGAAGAAGAAATTTTTCAAGGAAATTAATGCACAAGGGTGGAGTCTAGAACATTGCCGGCTTCCCCTGAAATAGACTCTTGGGTTAATTGATCCTCTAGCATCATATAGCCGTAGGGACTCTTGGGCCCCCCCATTTTTATAAGATCATCGATACTCAAAAACTTAACGGAATAAGCAGAGCGATAAGCTAGATGATCATCACTATTACCATCAGGCAGAGGCCGAGTCTCCATACCTGAGCCAACCCCCTCTCTTTTGCGAGGTGAATAAGCTGCCGCATATAATTCAGAAGGAAGAGTATTTTTGACATAAAACTCATCTTTGTACTCTGTTCCAAAAGCAGTGGGATCCCCAACAAAGCCACCACCTTCCCAAAAAGCACGCAAAGCGGGCAAAAAAGGAACGGCCCCTGTGCCACAAGGGACAGAACCCCAATTATGCCCCGTAACAGGTTTCACCGAGTTTCCAGTATCATTAATTCCCATAATATAATAATAGAGACGTCCAGCAATGCTCTCACAAGTCAAACCTTTCGCCTCATCGACATCTCTTCCCTCAATATAACCATCATACATAATATTAGAAGCAGGCCGATTAATCTCTGCCCCCGCAAATGAATTTCCCCCAACCTCTGATCCATAAATAGTCTTTGCCACCGATTTAAGCGCATCCAAAAACTTTTGCATTGGAGCATCTAAATAGGATTGATACTTTTGCTGCATAAAAGTGATCACATCGTCCAGGGTCTTGTAGTGGCATTCTGGACAAAATAATGGGGCATATATTTGAAACTCTTTGCGCGTATACCCAGGAGGAGCATCTGCATCCCCTAAGTCATTTGCCATAGGCGGAGTGGCAAATGGAATTCCTCCTCCAAGTGGAGCGGCCAGAGGAATCGTGAAATTTGCAGCCTCATATGCCGTTGGAGACTTTATGCGTTTCATTGCATTGTTAATAATTGTTTCATCGATGGAACCACTAAGTACAGTAGCGGCGTCATCTCTTAAATTTTGAGAAAATTTAGCAAATTGTCCCGGACTATATAACCCAGCAATATAAGGGGCGGAGGAGGCTCCCGTAGGATCATTGGCATCAACAAACATTATTGCATAAAGATTAGACAGTGCAACTTGATCTGAAAAAGATGAATCAAAATCATAAATCATATTGGGGATGGCAAATCTAATATTTTCAGCGCCATCGATAGAGCCAATAGTAAGTCCTTCAACACCAGTATGCCAAAACTCACTTGTGGCCCCCAAAGGGATGGGGTCTCCTGCTTTAAAAATAGTACTTCCCGTTGTATCAAAAGCTGCCGCATAAGAATAAGAAAGAGACTGGCCGGATGCTCCTCCTCTTAAATTTAGCCTTGTAGGATCACTTAAAGTATCAAATAAGCGCGGACCAATGCGTGCACCAAAAGGTTTGGCGGCCGCAAAAGCGACAATTTCAGTGCCATCTCCCCCTGTTTCAAAAGGATTAAAAAGGCCAACAAAGCGAGTGGTTCCTTTAACAGCATAATAAGTTAAAGTATCAGGTGCTTTTTCAAACCCCAAAGGATAAAGCGGCAAAGGAATCGCCACTTTAGAAGAAAAACACGCTGCCTCCTGAGGTGTATTGCCGTTAATGGGCGAAGAGGATGTCCCCGAAGCAAAGGCGGTAAAAAATAAAGCAAAATTAACTGGCTCTACATGGAGATTTACATAAGGCTTCTCAGATTGTTCATTGCCTAAGAACCCCGTCAATCCCGTAGGATTGGCCACCACCTTTGCCTGCGGTGTCAATTCCTCCAAAACAAAATTTTGCTTCATAAATTCCAGATCAGAACTTCCATTAATTTCCTGACTGCCCAAATTGCGAAATGCCGACATAAAAGCTTTATAGGGTCTTTCATAGCGAGGATCAGTCCTCTTTTCAGTTTCAAGCTTAGAATAAGTTATTGAACAATTTCCCTGCAAACAAAAAGTTGGACTAATATCATGGTGGTTCATTATCAATTCTAAATTTCGAATTCGAATTCCCAGCTCCAATGCTTTAGGCAAAGCTCCAACGCGATTCATGGCAATTTGAGGAATACCGGTAATCCGCCCATCGTTCAACAAGTCAGGAACTCCATACAACCAGGCACGAGCGACTCCATAATTAATAAGAGAACGTGTAGCACAGTCTTTTGCTTTATTTAAAGCTAAGGCATCTTGAATGTTATTAGAGAGATCATCACTAGAGCCCACACCAGTATTTTGGAAACGAGGTAAGCCTGGGACTTGAGCTAAATTGCAAAGATTATAGTGCCCTGTTGTTCCTCCTCCTGAGGAAAAATCAATGCAAATAGATGGAACATTAACAGGATCTTGCTGCGCATCCCCATCATAAGTTGCAGAGTGCTGCATAGTAAAATCCATGCCTTGTGGCGCTGGACTTCTAGAAGAGATTTTTGTTCCTATGTTTCTGGCATTATCTCTTACCATCCCCTGAGAAAGCATTCCTAAAACATAGTATTTAAACATCAATTCTTTGTAAGTGTTGCGCATTTCCCAATTTAGATGAGCAATAGAAGTCAACTGCCGAGCCTGAACGGCCGCTCCCGACCAAGCTGCTGCATCAACAGCATTTTGTAAATTGATCTTAGCCTTAACATAAAGGCCCACATTAACCACAAAAGCGATGATCGTGACGATAATCACAAGGACAATGCCAAAGAAGACAGTCATCTGACCATCTTGGCGGCGCAAAAGGGAAAACGTTCTTTTTCTTCTAAACATTGCTTGTATTTATGCCTCTTGTCACAGACTTAGTAAAGTGACTTACTAGGAAAAAATTAATCTCATGGCCAGGATTGGCACAATCTTTCATAATGAAATGATGAATTCAAAAAAGTACTACAAAGTAAAAAATGCACAACTCAACTTTCTTTGTCCTCTCTGCGGGGCCAAGCGAGGCTTGCGCTACTCTTCCAGATTGAAATTCAAAAACTATATTCACATATTGCTAACCACACTCATCCTGAGTTTGTCTCTTTATCCCTTTGTTGGACTGAGAGCTGCTTTCTCTATATTTTTGGTTTGGCCACTTTACGAATTCGTAAACAAGGTCAACTTTCGAAGAGAAATTCCCTGTCCTTACTGTGGCTTCGATGCCACTTGGTACAGGAGAGATATTAAAGTCGCCAAGCGGCTAGTCAAAGATTTCTTTGCAAAGCATGGGGATACGGAAGAAACAGCGTCTAAAAAATCAGAAGAATTAATGGAGCGCATGGAAAAAGAAGATGCCTCGCAAAGAGCAGGAGAAGTCGCACAAAAAATCAGCGAATCGGCCCGCGAAAATTTTTCTGACACCATCGGAAAACTGTAGCAATTTCAAGAGCTTAACATTGTGCCAATAATGATTTCAACTGCACTTATCTCTTTGCTTTTGGCCAAAAGCTTTGGTATATCAGTGTTTCATTTTTTTGTAGGATCGGGGAATAGTCTAAAACATCCGATCTTGATTTTCTTTTTAAGGAGTTTTTATGAGCGTCAACAAAGTCATTTTGCTAGGTCGTCTAGGTCAAGATCCAGAACTCAAGTACACACCATCAGGGCAAGCTGTCTGTAATTTTTCTTTGGCAACTTCTGAATCTTGGACAGACAAAAGTGGCCAGAAAAATGAAAGAACAGAATGGCACAGAGTTGTAGTCTGGGGGAAACTCGCAGAACTTTGCAACCAATATTTAGGAAAAGGCCGCCAAGCTTTTATCGAAGGTAAACTACAAACCCGCTCTTGGGACGATAAAGATGGCAATAAAAGATACACTACTGAAATTCAGGCCAATACTGTTCAATTTTTAGGTCAAACAGCTGGTGCAGGCATGAGTCAAAATGCCGGCCAAGGTTCATATCAAGATACATTTTCACAAGAAAATAATTCAGATATGAATTTATCTTCTGGGCCAAACTTCGCTTCTGACGATATCCCTTTCTAGGCAAAATAGAAGCTAGTTGGTAACAAAATTAAAATATGTTATTGTGGACGGACGAAATTATTTTTCGTCCGTTTTGTTTTGGGGCAACAGTAATTATGGCGCAAGAGCTTTCACAAGATTCAAATTTTTTTTCACCCTCTGCAGAATTGATTGTTACAGGAATAGACCTCCCCTATGACCTGTATATCAACTCATCGGCACTTGAAGGCCGTGAAAAGTTTGTACGCATTACTCGTGTTGGCAATATCTTAGAAAGAGATGATATTCAAAATTTCATGCGCAAATACCATCAGCTCTATATCAAAGAATCTGATCGCGGAAATTATCTAAAATCACTCGTAAAAAATGAACATGCCTCAGACGAAGAAAAAACTGAAATCATCAAAGAATCAGCAATTAAATACTTGGATAACTTATTCAATCCTCAAAAAGAATTTTCAACTGAAGTTCTCAATGAAACGATTTTAGGTTGTAAGGATGCCGTCGAATCGATGGTTGATGTTGTGCAATCAAAAGATATTGAAGGCTTAAAAGATCTCATTGGAAAACTTAGTTTTCATGATTTTTATACCTATGATCACTCGGTCAATGTATCCATGTATTGCATTACGATTTACCAGACCATGCGCCCCGAAGCAACTCGCACCGAACTGATGCATGCAGGTCTTGGAGGTTTGCTTCATGACTTGGGAAAAATCAAGATCCCTACGAATGTCATTAATAATCCAGGAAAGCTCTCTGATGCGCAATTTAAAATGATTCAAAAACATCCCAGCTATGGAAAAGATTTGCTGGCCAGTGCCGATTGTATTCCGCCAGAGGGGGTCAATCTCTCTATTATTAGCCGTGTCGTTAATGAACACCACGAAAATGTCGATGGCTCTGGTTATCCTAATAAATTAGAAGGTGATGATATTCACTTATTAGCGAAAGTAACCGCCATTGCAGACTTCTTTGATGCCATCACAACGAAACGAGCTTACAGTAGTGCTTTAACCATCGATGAGGCTTTAGCCCTCATGAAAAAATCAGTGGGCAAAAAAATTGATGCCCATATTTTTTCCTTATTCACCAAGCATATGAACAAAACAATCAGCCAAAAAAGTTATTTAGAGCTTGCTGAAGATTTTGACCCCTGCCAACCTCGTGAAAAACTTCCAGTTGTGCGCTCAGAGCACTTAGAAACCAAAAAGAAAAAAGAAGGTTTCGGCACTATTATTGTCAAAAAATAAATAATGGGGAAGAAATCAAACAGAAGATGTCCTAGATGGACTTCCCAAGCGACCTAGAAAAATCTGTGCACTAAAAAAAGACATAAAAAAAGGAAGCCATCGGCTTCCTTTTTTATTATCAAATCTGAACTCTTAAAAAATTACTTTTTTGATTTCTTTTTTGTTTTCTTCACTGCTGGTTTTTTCATCTCTACGGGAGTTTCTGTTTTTTTGGCTTCTGCAGGAGTAACTGTCACCGCAGGTGTTGGAGTTACTTCTTTGTCCTGCTCAAGACCAATATTTTTGCTAATCTCATCATCCATCAGTGAAGAAGAAGCTTTTTTAGAAGTCATTGTGGAAATCGCAATCGAATTGATCATAAATAAAATGGCAAGAACAGTTGTGATTTTAGTAAAGATATTTCCCTGTTGTGAGCTAGTAAAAATCGCTTGAGAAGCCGAAGAACCCATGACAGCTCCAGTCTCTGCGCCTTTTCCGAATTGCAAAAGAACAATAACAATCAAAAGCAAACAAACGATAACGTGAAAAACAATGAGCGCAGTCAACATGAAAGTCTCTCCTTAAAAATCAAAAAAATAGGGACCACAATATAAGTGATCCCTGTTTTAACAAATTTTTTTCTTTAGTGCTAGTCTTTTTAGCGAGATTTTTCATCCGCAATTTGACACAACTTGCTGTAATCTTTAGGCTTGAGAGAAGCTCCCCCAACAAGACCACCCTCAATATCAGGGCAATCCAAAAGTTCAGCAAAATTATCAGGCTTCACGCTTCCACCGTAAAGGATAGGAACCGCACGTCCTTTAGCTCCAAACATCTCCGCCATTTGTAGACGGATAAAAGCATGCACCTCTTGAGCCTGCTCTGGTGTTGCCACTTTGCCGGTGCCAATGGCCCAAACTGGCTCATAAGCAATAAGTAATTTATCCATTTGCGCCTCGGAAAGACCTTTAAGTCCTTCAACGATTTGTCCTTTTACCACATCAATAGTCTTTTCAGATTCTCTTTCCTCAAGGCTTTCACCCACACAGAAAATAACGGTTAGACCAGTTGCAAGAGACAACTTAGTCTTTTCATTGAGAAGCTTATCTGTTTCGCCATAAATACTTCTGCGCTCAGAATGACCAATAATAGAGAAGCTTGCCCCCAAATCAGTCAGAGCTTCAGGACTTGTTTCTCCTGTATAGGCTCCGCTCACCTGATTGCACACGTTCTGTGCTCCAATTTGGACTTTTCCCGTTTTAGCCGCTCTTTCCAAAAGAAGAGGAATATGAAGGGTTTGGGGCGCAATCCAAGCTTCACAAGCAAGATTGCGATCTACTCCTTCTAAACCTTTAAAAAAAGCATCAATTTCTTCTTTTTTATGATTCATTTTCCAGTTACCTACCATGTATCTTTTCTTGGTCATTTTATACCTCCGTTTATCAATTAAATTTTACTCAATACCAAATTTCAAAGCTTGGACGCCAGGTAATGCGCCATTGGTTTCAATAAACTCAAGAGAAGCTCCGCCCCCTGTTGAAACATGAGAAAATTTATCTGCAAGACCAGATTTTTTCACGGCACTTACAGAATCACCGCCACCAACAAGAGTAAAGGCATCGATACTTGCTAATACTTTAGCCACATCAAATGTTCCTTTTGCATAGTTTTCATTTTCAAAAAGTCCCATTGGCCCATTCCAAAGAACAGTTTTAGCATTTCTCAATTTTTCAGAATAAGCGGCAATCGTTTTGGGACCAATATCTAATCCCATTTTGCCTTCCGGAATATCAACAGAAGCACAATCTTCAGGAGCTCCTCCAAATTCAGCACTTACTAAATGATCACAAGGAAGATTGAGTTTATTGCCCTTATCGGCGGCAATAATTTTTTTGGCCAAATCAACATCCTCATCAGAACAAAGAGAAGTTCCTACGCTATGTCCTTTTGCCTTTAAGAAAGGATAGGCCATTGCTCCACCAATAAAAAGTTCATTGGCATTGATCAAAAGTTGTTCAATCGTTTTGATTTTATCGCTGACTTTTGCACCACCGACAATTGCCATAAAAGGTTTTTCAGGATGAACAATTTTTTCAAGATTTTCTAATTCTTTTTTCATCAGAAAACCTGCACAAGCATTGTTCTTAAAGAAAGCGTTGATCTCATAAGTCGAAGCATGTTTTCTATGAGCTGCCCCAAAGGCATCATTAACATAAATGTCTGCATAGGTAGAAAGAATATGAGCGAACTCTCTATCACCTTTTGTTTCTTCTGCATGAAAACGAATATTTTGCAGAAGAACAATTTTAGTTTCATTCAAATCCAAAAGCTGTTTGATGCCACTATCAATACAAGATTCAGTGAGCACAACATCTGCGCCCAGCTTTTCGGCCAAGCAAGCAGCAACAGGTTCAAGAGAAAATTCAGGAGCAACTTTTCCTTTTGGACGCCCAAGGTGACTCATCAATATAATTTTTGAAGCCCCCTGCTCGATCATATAGCGAATCGTTGGCAAAGCAGCATCAATACGCGTGGTATCTGTGATTGTTCCTGAACCGTCCTTTGCCAAAGGCACATTGAAATCAAAACGTGCAATAATACGTTTTCCTTTTAAATCCATTTGATCAATAAACTTAATCATAAGTCCTCCTGGGATATATTAAGACTGTAAATCATTTTTTTGCGCTCCCCTATCGGAAGCTTTCAGGCAAAATATAAGGAATTGCTAAAAAAAGGACAATAAGCTCTGCGTTA
>QKCN01000084.1 GCA_003245675.1 Bacteriovoracaceae bacterium
GATAAACTCTTGTCCTCTTAATTTTCCCCCAACAATAACGACCTTATACATAGACTAGCTCCAACTGATCTCCCGATTTTAAATCATCAGGAATCAAACCTCCTTCAAACTCCAAAACTTTATGTGCCTTAAAATAGATTAGACTTAAACGCCAAGGTTTCATTTTGCGTATAATCTTTACAATCTTGTCATTGCCATCCAAAAATAAGACATCAATAGGATAACGCATAAAAAAAGTATGAATTGAATTGCAAGGATCCAATAACAACCCCGCTTTTCCTTTCGATACATTTGAAAACATAAGCCCCAATAATCGATCAAACATTTGATCGGCCAACAATACTTGGTCTCCTAAAACTCGATTCTGTGAATCCTTTACAACAAGTTTTGCCAAGTTATTTTCCTCCGATAAAATCGGCAACCATTGGCGCCGCAATCACCATCATAACGGCCGGCATAATAAACATAATGGTTGGGAACAAAATTTTAGTTGCAGCGGTTGCCCCTGCCTTTTCGGCATCAGCTCCTCTTTTTTGTCGTAGCTCTGCTGAAAGTGACTTCAAAATGGGTCCAATAGAAGCCCCCACAGAATCTGCGGCAATTAATGTTGCCACAAAAGACGAAACAGGAAGAGAGTCAATTCGCCATGACATATTTCTCAAAGCTTCTGCTCTACTACTTCCAATCTTAATTTCTTTAATTGCAATTTCAAATTCTTCAGACAAAGCAGTCGGTGGAGCTCTTTCAATCACCTTAACCATCGCCGCTAAAAAATCGAGACCCGCTTCAACAGAAAGGGCCAACATATCAACAATAAAAGGCATACTGCGAATAACTTCTTTTCGCCTTTTTTCAATACGTCCTGAAATCCAAATATCTGGATAGAAAAAACCAACAACTCCGCAAAGAGGAGCTGCCGCCAAAGGCCAAGTTGCCTCTAAAAACCAACGAATTCCTAAAAACAACATCGGAAAAGCCACAATTAAAAATAATTTGAATGAATAGAAATCATCTGGAGTCAAATCTTGCGAAAGCCCTGCTGATGCCAGCTTTCGCTTATATTTTTCACGAATTTTCTTTTTATTTTTCATCTGCGCAACAACAGGACTAACGTAGCGTCTGAAGAAAGGACGTGAATAAGTTAGGATGATATCTTTATCTTTTGCCTTTTTGTTTTTTTGCGACTCTTCTGCATCTTCCAACGATTCTGCAGCCTTAAACTTCGATTCTTCAGTAAAAAATGTATTTGCCACTATAAAGGTCGCTAAACCAATAAGCACGATTCCTGCTGTTAAAAGCACAGTTCCCCCTAAAATTAGGTAAGTTAACGCATTCTAATATTATTTTAGCAAAAGAGATGGATTTAGCCCCCTGCGGTCATTCTTACCGCCTTGGGGAGCTAAATGATGAATTGAATACTCAAGAACAAGTGGAAAGACGATCGGTAATCATTTTTAGAAACTGTTTTGACTCGGCAACTCCAACTTCCTTTTTCACATCAGGAATATATAGCGGGTTGTATTCTGAAAAATAACGTTTTTTCACATCCATAATTCGACTGAGCTTTTCCTGCACATCTGAAGCTTTTATCTTCTTTGTCCTATAGGCCTCTTTCAGTCCCTCTAACGCCTTACGGGCCATTTCCATACTGCGATACTCCACAATATCGGCTCCAGCACTAATGGCCATTGCTGCTGCTTCTTCCACGCCATAACGATCTGCAATTGCCTTCATCTCCATATCATCAGTGACAATAATATGCTTAAACTTTGTCTTCTGACGAAGATAATCATAGGCTTTAGTCGAAAGACTTGTGGGTAACTCTGGATCAAGACACTCAACAATTAAGTGCGCCATCATCATGAATTCAACACGAGATTTTGCCGCTCGCACGAAGGGCAATAATTCTCGCTGCTCCAACTCATCTAAACTCATTTTCAATACTGGCAGATCAAAATGAGAATCTTTTACGGTATCACCATGACCAGGAAAATGCTTTGCACAGGCTAAAATTCCATTCGTTTGTAAACCGCGTATAGAAGCACTAATCATCTTGTCAACGAGGTCAACAGAATCACCAAAAGAGCGATCACCGATAACCTTATTTTCCGCATTAGTCCAAATATCACAACACGGACTAAAATTGACATTAACTCCACAAGCCTTTAGTTCTTTAGCCATAATTTCGTGAGCTTCAAAAACGAGCTTCGGCGAATCAAGTCTTCCCATATCATGCATCGATGGAAATTGAGTAAAATGCTCTTTAAAGCGTATAACCCTACCTCCTTCATGATCAACAGTGATAAAAAGCGGATACTCATTTCGCAAGCGCTGGATGGAATTAACCAACTCAGCTAACTGCTCCGGAGATTCATAGTTGTGGGCAAATAGGATAACACCCCCAATATCTTCCTTCTCTAAAAATTCTTCCTCGTCAGGAGTCAAAACTGTTCCACTAATACCTGAAATTACGAGTTGTCCTAGACCTTTCACCTTATTCCCCTTGCTTATTTATTACGATTCCTTGAGCAATCCAAAATAAATTTACGAGCTCTGCAGTAGAATCTAAATCATACAATATAGAATGATTTCCAAAATTAACGGAATACCGCCATACATTTTTCAATCGCCGCGTACCACGTCCGCCAACCTGAGGGTCACGCTCAACCATACGAGCATTGGCCTTAGTAAACAGCTCAGCCTTTACATTAACATATTGCTCTCCCATATAGGGAAAAGACTCCCAAACAATATAAAATGGAACAATTTTCCCTGTCTGCGTCATCTCCCACACATTAGCCGCCTGCAAGCATTCAGGGATTTGAGAGTAAAAACAGTAAATAGCCTTCCCCGAGGGAAGCTTAATAGATTGTTTTCCATTCCAGCGCTCTTCAGGGGAACGAAGAATAACCTCTATAGAACGTTTTTTTTCCTGCAAGGTTAACTGAGAAAAGTATAGTTTCTTTTCAAGCCACATACGATG
This sequence comes from Bacteriovoracaceae bacterium, assembly GCA_003245675.1. Lineage (GTDB taxonomy): Bacteria > Bdellovibrionota > Bacteriovoracia > Bacteriovoracales > Bacteriovoracaceae > SZUA-425. The sequence continues at coordinate 2,984 of QKCN01000084.1, forward strand.
TTGCGCAACTCTAGGTCGCAATAATTTTTTAACACCACGATTAAACTTCAGTTCTCCGTAATCTGAGACAACAATAGTTTTCTCTAGGATTTGAGCTTCTCCATCATTAGATAAGATGGTTGTTTTAGTTGCAACTTTGTTTTTTCCCCGAATAAGAGTCTGCCGCTTCAGGTGAAAGCTACCAGACATATCTTTGAAATCATAATAAGTAGCCTCTCCTCGGGCCACAGAGTTCGACTTTTGATGAGCACAAGAAAATATAATACTAATTAGAAATGGCCAAAATAATTTCACTTAATAAAGTCCTCAAATTCTTTATCAACCATAACCTGCTGCAATCTTTTGTTAAGCTCTCTGCTCAAATCTTGATATAGAAGCTCTGAGACGTCCTGAAATCGAATTCCCACCTTATAGAAATTTAGCCCTTTGCGATCATGATCAACATAATCCATGACATACACAATTTCACTTGCCGGTATAATGTACTTCGTTTGCTCAAAGCACAAATAGAATGCTCCTAGCTTTTTAGTTTCCTCAAAAAACGCCTTTTCATACTCGCTAATCCGCAAAGAGAGGCCAGAAATAGAAACATCTAGAGCTCGCAAAGTGACAAACTCCCCATCTTGATTGCTTTCAAGATTTTCTTGAGTTGTTGTTGACTTATTATCGACTAAAGATAAAAACTGAGAAAAAAGATGTGTATGCTCTCCTTTCTTTTTGGCACTAGTAAACTCAACAACATTATCTGCATCATTATTTCTAACAACGGGAATTTCTACTTTTATGTCGTGAACTGGAAAGGCTAAAATTCTAAAATCTTTACGACGCTCAGACTTAAAAAGCTTTTCATCAACAGTGAATTGAAACAAATCACTTTTGCGATTCAACTTCCCTGTTCCAAAAAATTTCAAACCTTTCATATCAATTGTAAAAAGAAGTTTAGTGTTCAAAAAACTTCCTTCTACAAAACTTTTTTTGGCAAGATTTAAAAGCTCAACATTCAGAAGATCCCCTTCTCCTGATTCAATTGCAAAACCTAAAGCTTCCTTATCCCCCTTGCGCCAAATACGAATACTTTCCTTTGCTTGAATGAAAGCACGAATTTTACTCTCTCTCTCGCGAGAGCGCAGGGGGGTGAAACCTGAATTTTTGTCATCATTAGAATCAGACATGGATTCTCTCCTCTATTTATGAGAGCGTTGCAACCTGCCTCAATAAGTCAATTTTTTCAAGGGCCATACCACATCCACGAACAACACAGGTCAATGGATCTTCGGCCAAAGAAACAGGAAGGCCTGTTTTTTCTTTAATCAACATATCAAGATTGCTGAGCAATGAACCACCACCTGCCAAAATAATTCCATTATCTACAATGTCTGCGGCAAGTTCTGGAGGAGTTTTTTCCAAAGAAATTTTGATTGCTTCAATAACTTCCGCAATTGGATCGGCCAAAGCCTCTCTTACTTCATCAGAAGTCACCTCAATGGTCTTAGGTGCGCCAGCAATAAGATCGCGACCTTTTACTTCATATGTTTTAATTTCATCATCAAAAGGATACGCATTACCTATCGACATTTTAATCATTTCCGCAGTACGTTCCCCAATAAGTAGAGAATACTTTTTCTTAATATATGAAGATATTGCTTCATCAAATTTATCGCCAGCAACGCGTACCGACTTAGAGAAAACAATTCCTCCCAAGGAAATAACAGCAACCTCAGTTGTTCCTCCACCAATATCAACAATCATATTTCCTGATGGTTCAGTGATGGGCAGACCTGCTCCAATTGCTGCAGCCATTGGCTCTTCAATCAAATAGACTTCACGAGCGCCTGCTTGCTCTGCAGATTCTTTAACGGCTCTTTTTTCCACTTGGGTAATGCCAAAAGGAATACAGATTACGATACGTGGCTTAACGAGTTTTGAACCTCTCAATGCCTTTTGAATAAAATAACGAAGCATAGCTTGCGTCACTTCAAAATCAGCAATAACACCATCTTTCATTGGACGAATTGCACGAATAGAACCAGGTGTTCTGCCAAGCATTTCTTTTGCCTCTTTCCCCACGGCTAAAACTTTTTGCTCTCCTCTGAATCCTTGATGTACTGCTACAACCGAAGGCTCGTTAACAATAATTCCCTGCTCTCTTGCATAAACCAAACAGTTTGCAGTCCCAAGGTCAATTGCCAAATCATTTGAAAACCAATCAAGAATTTTTTTAAACATGCTTTTTCCTTTTTATAATTAACTTATATTTAAATATTACCAACGATAGTAACGAATACGATCTTTTTCCTGCGCGAGTCCCTGCATTGCTTTAATGCCAATCTCCAACTGAAGATCTGTGTATTTTTTAAATACTTTATTGGCCGATTTCTTTGTTTTTATTCCATCCTTGCGCATGGGACAATCCGATACCAACAACAATGCCCCAATAGGAACACGACTCACAAAGCCTGTCGTAAAAAGGGCCGCTGTTTCCATCTCTACTCCAAGGACTCTCTCTGTCAAAAGATTATCCTTAAAAGTTTCATCAAATTCCCAAAAACGCAGGTCTGTCGTATGAATAGTTCCTGTGTGATAATCGATATTTTGCTCAACCAATACTTGGCTAACTGTTTTTTGAATATTAAAAGTTGGCAAAGCCGGGACTTGCGGTGGCAAAAAGTGACTAGAAACACCCTCGGCCCTAATAGATGCCATTGGCAAAATAAAATCGCCTATTTTCAAACTTGGATGAACTGCGCCAACCATACCTAAAAATAAAACAGCATTTGGCTCAACAACCGCCAGCAGTTCAATAACTAATGCTGCCATTGCTGAACCTAGGCCAAATTCAATAATTGTGATATCTCTTTCTGCTGATGACGATGCTCTAAACGCTGAACCAATAGTACACTTGGCATCTGCATTTAATTTATTAAATCGTTCAGTATAATATCGAAAATTAGTCAGAATAATTTGAGAACGAAACTCATCAATAGCATGACCTGTATAACGCTCCAACATATCAACTGCGATTCTTCTTTTGGAAGGATTAGCGTGAATACGTTTTGATTTTAGGGCCTCTGCTCGCGACAAAATTCTTTTGCGATAATACTCAAATTCATCATCATCTGATGTGAACATTTTCTTGCGCCGATCATCATTGCTCGTGCGCCTTTCTTTTTTTTCTTGGGCCAAAAGCTCCTCTCCTTGAACTTCCGAAATTAATGTCTTATAAAAATCTAACATCCACGCGGATTAAAAACAAGTAATTTCAGGTGGATAACGCATAAAAAAAGAAAGAAATATCGATTAAAATCATTGAGCGACGAGCATAAAACTGTTACACTTTATTTTACTTTTGGAGGCTATTTTTATGGAGCAGTGTAAATTTCCTGATAGCTTTTCTCATGGGCAGTTTGTTAAATACATCAATCAAGCCGAAATTTCCGCATTGGTTAGTTCCTTGGCCCATAGAATCACAGAAAACTATCAAGGCAAAGACCTTATTCTAGTTGGAGTACTCAAGGGAAGTCTCACCTTTCTTGCAGACCTCGTAAGAGAAGTAAGTGGAGTCAATCTTTACATCGATTTTATTGAAGTTTCCTCTGTTAATAAAAGGGGCAACAATACCCCCGGAACAATTCGCTTCAATCGCGATATTGGCACTAATATCAATGGCAAACATGTTTTGGTTGTAGAAGAAATTGTGGACAATGGCCGCGCCCTAGAGTTTATCCAAAAGCGTTTAATGCTTTCAGGCCCTCTCTCTGTAAAAACGATGACCCTTTTTGACAAGCCTTACAAACGCAAAACAGACATTGTCCCCGACTTCGTTGGTAAAAAAATTGATGACTGCTTTATTATTGGCTATGGACTGGACCTAGAAGAGTACGGACGCAACTTTTGTGATGTACACTTCTTAAAGTACCCGAACTAAAACTTGCCAATTTCTAATTTTTGGATATAAATATTTCACCTAGCAAATCATATCTGGAGGAAACAATGGGTAGAGGCAGAAAAAAGACTGAACTCAAGATGAAACAAAGAAAATCTCAAGAAAAGAAAAAGCTTCGCATCAAAGCTAAAAAAGAAAAAGCCAAGTAATTTTCATAAATTGAGGGAGTTTAAAGCTCCCTCTGGCTTTAAATCTTCTGAACACCCTTCTTTTTCAACTTCAAAATACTCATCTGCTTAATCCAAAGCTTATCGTCTTCTTTTACAAAACCACCACTGGCAGCCTGCAAATGAGTTTGTCCCAAAATGCTTTTGGAAAATTCATATCGTGAATCAAAATCTTTAGAACCAATTAACTGAGCAGCAACATTAACAGCATCATAAGCGGCCAACTCAATAAGCTTCATCGGCTTAGCATATTCCTGCACATAAGAACGGTTGAGATCGGCATCGACTGAAATATCATCACCGACAAATAAAACATTTCCCACGGTAGAAATTTCTTTCATCATCGTTTTATTGCGCCAACTTGGTCCCCCAACATAGGTCACCCCAAATGCGTCATAATAGCGAAAAGACGGAACGATCTGCATTGCCTCGCGAGGATAAACAGGAATATAGACCCAATCAAAGTCCACTTCTGGTGGCAATTCCTGACTACGTCTCATATACGACGAGAAACGCAAGTTGTTGATATCCTTCATCAACTCACGCTCTTCTTTGCGCTCATAAACAAACTCAAGCCCCAAAATTTCACGCACTGTTTTACGATAATCTTCCAGCTCTCCAGTAAAAGCCTGAACCCCTTTTATCTGAACCTGTTTCTGCTCAGCCTGCCCCCAAAACTCATTGACGTAGTTTTTACCTTTCTCATCGTTTTGAAAAATAATAGCTCCGCGTTTGCCATACTGATCTAAAAAGGTTGAAGAAAACAAAGAGGCGACTTGAGACTCCACCGAGCCTTGTAGCTCTATAATCAAATGATTTTTTTCTTCGCGACCTAAATCAACTGGAGAAAGAGAGAGAAACATCGCTCCATACTTACGTGTTTCCAAAAATTGCTCAGTTGCCTCTTTTGGAAACAATCCACCAATAACAATTCCTACTGACTCTTGCTCTACCAGCTCTCTAATTCTCTCCGCACCAACTTGGGCAACTCCCATATCATCGCGAATCAATAAGCGCGGCGGCTCGGAATCTTTGTAACGCTTTTTGAGTGCAAACTCGATTCCCGCAAGGGCCCGCAATCCAAAATCTTTTTTCTCACCACTCAAAGGTAGCACAACCCCAATACTTTTCGTGGTTACGCGACTTGAGCTATGCAAACGCTTATCGTAATCAGCGATCCAAGATTCAATTAGCGAGTTACCTGAAAACTCTTCTTTCATCCAAGAAATAAGAGATTCCACAGTATGCAACTCTCCTCGATAAAACGACTCCTCTAGCTCCTGATGCGCAAGTACTCCCACAACAATAGAACTCTTTCCTGAAAAATCTCCAATCAGCCGGAGACGCTCATGGGCCGACAAATGTGAATAATATAAAAAGAGTCGAGAATAGAGTGGGTTCTCTTTGAGTTTTTTAATGTCTTTAACTTCGGCTAAATAGTTAATTAATGAGCGCAAGGCAAAATCATGCTCTCCCATTTGAGCCGCAATAATATGCCCTAGCTGGAAAAATTTTTTCTTATCACGATCTGCGAGATTTGCCTCATTAATGCTCTTCAAATAATCAAATGATCTTTCATAATTTTCGAGCTTGAAGTAACAGCTTGCTGCATTTAAAGCAATCTGAGCCTCTAGGGCCGGATCATCTGAAGAATTCGGCATCGACTTTTCAAAAAAACCTATGGCATCTGCATATTGAGCAGAAACAAATTTTACAACCCCAATAAAATTGTATTTTAAAGCCTGCTCTGAAGGAGTAATCAAACGATCATCAATCTGCAATGCACACAATATGGCATGCTCCCTCTGGTTTTTTAGAAAACTGTCCTTACACACTTTAAACTTTCCAAGAAAGTCCTCACTATATACTTCTTTTTTAGAAAGAAAGGAGATACTTCCACAAGAATAGAAAAGAAAGGCGAGAAGAGGAATGACGACAAATTTCATAAATAACCTTATTGAAAAAAATCTTTCACTTTATCAAAAAAACTTTTCCCCATGGGATAACAATTAGCACTATCATACTCGGCCAATTTCGCAAAAAGTTCTTTCTGCTCTGCACAAAGCTTTGTTGGTGTTTCGACTATTATTGTAACAATAATATCACCAAAACCATAGCCGCCAAGTTTAGCCACACCCTTTCCTTTTAATCTCATCTTTCGCCCAGATTGAGTACCGGCAGCCACCTTCAGCGCCACTTTTCCGCTCAATGTTGGAACCTCTATTTCTGCCCCAAGGGCCGCTTGTGAAAAACTCACTGGAACTTCACAATAAACGTCAAAACCTTCTCTAACAAAAAAGCTATGCTCTTTAACTTTTACAAAAACATAAAGATCTCCGCGCGGACCACCATTCAATCCCGCATCACCTTCTCCATTTAGCTTCAAGCGCTGCCCATGATCAATACCGGCAGGGATTTTAACTTCGAGCTCACTCTCCTTGCGCTTGGTGCCTGCCCCATGACAAGAGGTGCAGCGATCTTTGATAATCTGTCCTGAGCCATGACACTTTGGACAAGTTTGGGCCATGGTAAAAAAGCCTTGCTGACGACGAACCTCACCATGTCCATGGCATAAATCACAAGTTATTGGACCAGAACCAGATTTAGCTCCCGATCCCTGGCAAACATCACAGACAATATTTTTAGAAACCGTAATGCGCTTACTGGTGCCAAAAGCAGCCTCAAGAAAATCAATTTCGATTACAACTTGCAAATCATCGCCCGCCCGAGCACGCGGTCCAGAACGGCGACCACTCCCCCCTCGCGAACGTCCTCCGCCAAAAATATCACCAAAAAGATCTCCGAAAATATCACCAAAATCAGCAAAATCGCCGCCACCGAAACCGCCAAAACCACCACCGCCACCGGCGCCCATTCCATCAACTCCAGCATGGCCAAATTGGTCATAGCGTTTTTTCTTATTCTCATCCAAAAGAACCTGAGCTGCTTCTGAAGCCTCTTTAAATTTTTCTTCAGCACTCTTATCATCAGGATTGCGATCGGGATGATATTTCATGGCCAATTTGCGATAGGCTTTTTTGATTTCATCCTTAGTCGCTGTTTTGGCAACCCCTAAAACCTCATAGTAATCACGTTTACTCATGGCAAAACCTTATTGATGCTAAACGAAAATAGGAGGGACAATTAAATGCCCCTCCTATTTTCATTATTTTTATAAAAATTAAACTTCTTTGAAATCAGCATCAACAACATCTTCGTCTTTTTTACCAGACTGAGCTTGTTGTGCTGCCTCTTCTGCCCCAGAAGCGCCTTGCTGTGCTCCCCCCATGTGCTCTTCTCCAGGCTGCCCACCAGCTTGAGCATACATTTGAGAAGCAACTTTATGAGAAGCATTTTGAAGAGCCTCTTGAGCTGCTTTCAACTCATCAGCTGTCTCAAGCTTCATCTTTTCTTTAGCATCCGCAATTGCTGCTTCTAATTCTTTTTTATCATTCTCAGAAATCTTATCTCCACCATCCTTAATCATTTTTTCAGAAGCAAAGATCATGGAATCGAGATTATTACGAGCATCAATAACATCGCGTTTTGCCTTATCGGAATCGCGGTTTAACTCTGCTTCTTTAACCATCTTTTCGATTTCTTCTTCAGAAAGACCCGAGCCACCAGTAATTCTGATATCCTGAGTTTTCCCTGTCGCTTTATCTTGAGCCGATACGTGAATAATACCATTCACATCCACATCAAAAGTCACTTCAATTTGAGGAACACCACGAGGTGCAGGAGAAATTCCAACAAGGTCAAAACGCCCCAATGATTTGTTGTCATTGGCAAATTCTCTTTCCCCTTGTAACACATGAATGCTCACTGCGGGTTGATTATCTTGAGCAGTCGAGAAGATTTGAGATTTGCGCACAGGGATAGTTGTATTTTTATCGATAATACGAGTAAGAACACCACCCAAAGTTTCGATACCAAGAGAAAGTGGAATCACGTCGAGAAGAACCACATCTTTAATATCGCCAGCTAAAATGCCTCCTTGAATAGCTGCACCTGCAGCAACAATTTCATCAGGATTAACATTTTTGGCACCTTCTTTGCCGAATATTTCTTTTACTTTTTGCTGAACTGCTGGAACACGAGTTGAACCACCAACCAAAACAATATCGTGAATTTCACTTGTAGAAAGCCCTGAATCTTTCAAGGCCGTACGACATGGCTCAACAAGAGCATTAATTAAATCACCAATAAGAAGTTCAAACTTGGCACGAGTCAAAGTTAAATTCAAATGCTTAGGACCTGTCTGATCGGCAGTAATAAAAGGCAAATTAATATCAGTCTGAGTTGTAGAAGAAAGCTCATGCTTGGCTTTTTCAGCAGCTTCTTTAAGACGTTGAAGGGCCATGTCATCTTTGCGAAGATCAATGCCTTGCTCTTTTTGGAATTCTTCGGCCATCCAGTTGATGATACGATAATCAAAGTCTTCTCCACCAAGGAAAGTGTTTCCGTTGGTTGCTTTCACTTCAAAAAGACCATCAGTAGTAATCTCTAAGATAGAAACGTCGAAAGTGCCGCCCCCAAAGTCAAATACCGCAATATTGATATCTTTTTTAGTATCAAGACCGCAAGCCAATGCCGCAGCAGTAGGCTCATTGATAATTCTTTTCACTTCAAGCCCTGCAATACGACCTGCATCTTTTGTAGCCTGACGCTGAGAATCGTTAAAATAGGCGGGAACAGTAATCACTGCTTCGGTTACTGGCTCACCAAGATAATCTTCTGCAGATTTTTTCATTTTTTCCAAAACTTTTGCAGAAATCTCAGGAGGCGCCATTTCTTTGCCATCAACAGCAACCCATGCATCGTTATTTTTATTGGCGGTGATTGCAAAAGGAGCAACTTCTTTAAAGCGACTTACTTCTTCATCTCCGATTTTACGGCCAATCAATCTCTTGATCCCAAAAAGAGTTTTCTTAGGATTGGTGACCGCTTGGCGCTTTGCCACTTGCCCAACCAAAGTCTCTCCATTAGTTGCAAATCCAACAAATGAAGGCGTAGTATTATGCCCTTCTGCATTGGGGATAATCTTGTAACCACCACTTTCCATGACAGACACACATGAGTTTGTTGTTCCTAAGTCAATTCCAATTATCTTTCCCATTTTTTACTCCTTGCTTAAAATATCTATTTCTTTTTATTATTATTTTGCCACAATCACTTTCGCTGCTCTTACAAGACGACCATTTAAAATATAGCCCTTTTGAAAAACATTAATAATCTCATTTTCTTTTTTGCCTTCCACTGCTTGCTGAGTTAAAGCCTCATGAAAATTAGGGTCAAAAGTTTGCCCTTCTGCCTCAACTTCCTTGACTCCATTATCCGATAAGACATCAAAAAACTGCTTACGAACCATTTCGACACCCTGACAAATATTACGAACTTTCTCATCTGAATCAGCGGTTACCGCCCCCAAAGTTCGATCCAAATTATCCAAAACATCAAGTAAAGACTTCACAATCTTCTCATTTCCAAACTTAATAAAGTTCTGACGCTCCCGATCATGACGCTTCCTCATATTTTCCATTTCGGCCGCAAGATAAAAATATTGGGACTTATAATCCACCTCGTCTTTTTTCTGCTCTTCCTTGGCATTCTCGGCACTATCTTCTACAGATTCACCTTTAGCCTCTTGATTTTCACTAAGCTCATCTTTTGCTGACTTCGCTTCTTGCGCCCCTACTTCATTTTCAACGTTTTCACTCATAAACCGACCTAAAGTTTTTTTATTAACGACAATTACTCCCACTTAAGGTGAGTCTCAAAAAAAAAATGTCAATGGTTGGGGATAAAAAAAAGTGAAAGTTGTTTGGCGTTATCTACCATCCTGATCTTTAATGCATCTAAAAAAAATCCCTCCATTTCGGAGGGATTCTTATATGCAGGGATGTTAAGCTACTGAAAAGACTAATCTTCTCCCGAAGCTTTTTTTAGCGCTCGTTTGTCGAGTTCGTATTTATCCACTTTTTGGATTAAACCAGCACGGCTAATTCCCAATTCTTTGGCCAACTTCGATTTATTAAAATTGCAACGACGTAGCCCTTCTTTGATCATAAAGTACTCAAGCTCTTCCATTGCCTCACGCAATGTCCCTGTTGCCTTAATTCCTGCCAAAGGTCCACTAAGAGGAGAACCACTTTTAGCGTCGAGATAATCCAAAATGCGAGGATTCAAAATATCTGGTGTAATTGTTTTGCTATCACCAGACAAGACAACAAGGCGCTCAATTTCATTCTCAAGCTCACGCACGTTACCTGGCCAGTTATAGTCCAATACTTTTTCCATCGCTCTTGGAGAAATCGTCTTGACGGGATGCCCAGCATCTGCACATTTTTTCTCCAAGAAGTGATCACAGAGAACAGGAATGTCATCTTTTCTCTCACGAAGAGATGGTAGCGTGACATTGATCACATTAATGCGATAGTAAAGATCTTCTCTGAACTCACCCTTTGCAATCATTTCCTTAAGATTCTTATTGGTCGCGGCAATGACACGGACATTTACTTTTTTAGGTGAGGTTGAGCCAACTGGCAAGAATGTTCCTTCTTGCAATACACGCAGAAGTTTTACCTGCATGGACAAGCTGGTATCACCAATTTCATCCAAGAAAAGTGTCCCACCATTGGCCACTTCAAAAAGGCCTTTTTTATCTTTAACGGCACCCGTAAATGCCCCTTTAACGTGTCCAAATAGCTCTGAGTCCAAAAGGTTGTCATTGAAGGCAGAACAGTTCTGAGCCACAAAAACAGAGTCCTTACGAGGCGAATGATAGTGAATGGCCTTAGCCACTAGTTCTTTACCTGTCCCATTTTCACCTTGAATCAAAATCGTTGCCTCAGAGGTCGCAATTCGCGTCAGCAAATTATAGATCTGCTGCATGGGCTTCGATTTACCAATCATATTGTGATAGCGGTACTTAGAACCCAGCTCAGAATTTAGAGCACTGATTCTCTCTTCTCGCAATTGAATCTCTGCGTGAAAAGTCATAACCTCTTCTGCCACCAAAGAAACAAGCTCGGTGATATATGTCAATTGCGTATCACTTACTTTTTTGAGTTTATCGACGGCCATTTCAGCATCACTATCAGAAACCCCTAGTCCTTTTACATGAGAAATCAACTCGCTAATTTCGTCAGTAGTACAAGTATCTCGAACAAAAGGATAGGCAATAACTGTTCCCAACAATTCACCGTCAATAACAATCTTAGCCGCATAACCTTTGACATGCGGAAAGAAGGACGAGAACTTAAAAGAAGACTTATCAGGATTTTCATCAAAGTAATCAATAATTGTCTCTATGTCCTGAGCAATATACTGGTGTCCATGGGGCATCAGCATTTGAACTTTCATAAAGTGGCTGCGAAACTCATGGCTTTTTTCTAGTAAACCTGTCTGTATTTTCCCATGCTGATCGGTATAAAATAATTCAACACCGTACCAAGACTCGATAACTTTTTTAAGTTTTTGAATAACGTGCAATTCCCCAACGGTTTTCCAATTTATCATGGCCTTCTCCTTGAAGTATTAGGCTGAAACCTATTTCTGTTTAACTTCTCGACAGAAGGAGAAAAAAACTTGAACACTTTATTAGAAAATTGATTATTATTTTTACAAAAACGAAAGATAAAGGACTGAAAATTCAAAAAAAAAGCGGAGTTGTACAGAAACTCCGCTTTTTTTTTATACAATTTAGATAAAATTGAATTAATCGACTAGTTCGATCAAGCTCATTTTAGCACCATCACCCATACGAGGATCGGCCAATTTCATAATACGTGTATAACCACCTGGACGTGTTTTCATTTTAGCTGCTACTTCAAACAAGTTTTTAACTGCAATCTTGTTATTCAAGCGGCTGAAAGCCAAACGGCGATTAGCAACGTTATCTTCTTTGGCAATAGTAATGAGCTTTTCAACGAAAGGTTGCAAAGCTTTACTTTTTGGCAAAGTCGTCTTGATTCTTTTGTGGTCTAACAATTCAGAAGCCAAATTTCTCATCAAAGATTTACGATGGGAAGGCTTTAACTGTAATCTGTTTTTATGCTTTTGATGTCTCATCTCTACCTCTCAACTCTAGCTGGGAGCAGACAGTTTATTCTGTCGCTCCACTATTCTCCTGAACTTGCTGAACTTGCTTCATAATGTGATCGACTTTCATACCAAGACCAAGTCCCATATTCGTAAGGATCTCTTTAATTTCATTAAGAGACTTACGACCAAAGTTCTTAGTTCTAAGCATCTCGCCTTCTGTTTTAGAAACAAGCTCATAGATGTACTTAATATTTGCATTTTGTAGACAGTTTGCTGAACGAACAGAAAGTTCTAACTCAGAAACAGGCTTTAACAAAAAGTCATTCATTGTAGGAGTCGAAACAGAAACAACTGGTTTTGACTCAACAACAACGTCTTTATCTTCGAAGTTCAAGAAAACAGTTAACTGTTCTCTCAAAATCTTCGCAGAGTATGCAACTGCATCAACTGGATCAATCCCTTTGTTTGTCCAAACTTCCAAAGAAAGTCTATCGTAGTCAGTACGTTTACCAACACGTGCATTGGTAACTGTATAATTCACACGATTAACAGGTGAAAACAAAGTATCAAGATAAATCCAACCAATAGGCAAATCAAACAACTCTTTATTGTCTAAAGCTGTTACATATCCTTTCCCACGAGCAACCAAAATCTCCATGTGGATTTTTCCACCAGAAGAAATATTAGCAATAATGTGATCAGGATTTAAAACTCTCACATTGGAGTTTTCAAGAATATCTCCTGCGGTAACAGGACCCTCTCCCTCTTTTACGAGAGTCAAAGTAACTTCTTCTTTATCGATAAGTTTGAAGTTTACTTCTTTAAGGTTAAGAATGATTTCTTGAACTTCTTCTTTTACATTGTTGATTGTGCCAAATTCGTGATCAACGCCGTCAATACGAATAGCAACAATCCCCGCACCTTGAAGAGAAGAAAGCAAAACTCTGCGCAAAGAGTTTCCTAAAGTAAGGCCGTATCCTCTCTCTAAAGGTCTGGCAACAAACTTCCCATAATCGCTCTTCAAACTGTCTTTGTCTATTTCCAAAGAGGCAGGCTTGATAAGACTTCCCCAATGCTTTGTTACAAACTTGTCCATTTGTGCTCCTATTATTCAAAACCTTCTTATTTGCTATACAATTCGACGACAAGACGTTCTTCAACTGTTGCCGTGATATCTTCTCTTTTAGGAAGATCGCGAATTGTCCCTTTAAGATTTGCTTTATCAAGCTCAATCCAAGCAGGAACTTCTCTGATGCTATTCGCTTCCAAAGAGCCAGCAAGTTTAGCTGATGAACGTGAAGCTTCTTTAACTTCAATAACATCACCTTTAGAGATAAGCATTGAAGGAATACTAGCTTTGTGACCATTCAAAAAGAAGTGACCATGCTTAACGAGCTGACGAGCTTCTTTTCTAGAAGCTGCGAAACCTGCACGATAAATAACATTGTCTAATCTTCTTTCCAACAACGCCATCAAGTTGTGACCAGTGATGCCTTTCATATGAGTCGCTTTATCGAAAGTATTTCTCATTTGCTTCTCTTGAACACCATAAAGTCTTTTTAGCTTTTGCTTCTCGCGAAGCTGAATGGCATAGTCAGAACGTTTTTGTCTTTTTTGTCCGTGTACCCCTGGAGGATAAGGACGACGTTCAATGCCACATTTTTCTGTATAACAACGAGCACCTTTAAGAAAAAGTTTTTCACCTTCTCTTCTACATAATTTACAAACGGAACCGGTATATCTGGCCATAACTCACCTCAAATAAATTCTACTACTATACTCTACGCTTCTTAGGAGGACGACATCCATTGTGTGGCATAGGACTTACGTCTGTAACAGAAGTAATTTTCATACCTGCTGCAAGAAGTGCACGAATTGCATTTTCACGACCTGCGCCAGGACCTTTTACTCTTACTTCAACAGAAGTCATACCATGCTCTTTCGCACGATTGGCTGCTTCTTGAGATGCTGTTTGAGCTGCAAAAGGAGTGGACTTCTTTGAGCCGCGGAATCCTAAACCACCTGCACTTGCCCAACAGATCGCTTTACCGAGGGTATCAGTAAAAGTAACAATCGTATTATTGAAAGAAGCTTGAATGTGACAAACTCCATGAGCAATATTCTTTTTAACTTTTTTCTTTGTTGCTTGCTTTGCTACTGCCATAACTCACCAACCTCTACTATTTCATCGACTTAATTGATTTTTTACCAGCAATAGCCACAGCCTTGCCTTTTCTCGTACGAGCATTTGTATGAGTTCTTTGTCCTCTTACAGGTAGACTCTTACGATGGCGAATGCCGCGATAGCAACCCAAATCTTTTAGACGTTTTACGTTCAAGCCAACTTCTCTACGAAGATCACCTTCAACCGTATAATCAGTCTCCAAAAGTTTACGAATACTATTTGCTTCTTCTTCTGTAAGATCATTTGAATTTTTTTCAGGATCAATTCCTGTCGCACTAAGAAGATCCATAGCAATCTTTGGTCCTACCCCATAGATGGCTCTAATGGCAATCTTCATAGCTTTCTTTCTTGGTAAGTCAACACCTAAAATCCGAGCCATTTCCCACTCCCGCTTCTAACCTTGTCTTTGTTTATGTTTAGGATTTTTTTTACAAATAACCCTTACTACGCCTTTACGCTTAATAATTTTACAATCTTTACAAATCGCTTTAACTGATGCTCTAACTTTCATAACTTATTCCTTGCTACGATAAATGATTCTACCTTTCGACAAATCGTACTTACTTATTTCAACCAAAACTTTATCGCCTGGTATAATTTTTATAAAATGCATGCGCATCTTTCCACTAATATGCGCCAATAAAGTATGACCATTTGGGAGTTTTACCTTAAATTTTGTATTGGGTAACAACTCTAAAACTTCACCTTCAACTTCAATCGTATCCTGCTGGGCCATAGCTTTTAATCAATCCTTCACTCAAATTTTTGTCTATATATCTAAAAAAAAACTAGTATGCAAGCTTCTTTACTATATTCTCTGATACTTCATCAATTCCCAGAGAAGCATCAAACTCCAAAAGGCATCCTTTCTCTTTAAAAAATGCCTTCATGGGAAGAGAAACATCCTGAAAAATCCTAAAACGCTTCAGAATAACCTCTTCTCTATCGTCCTCGCGGTGGGATAACTCCGCTCCGCAAGGCTCTCTATCACACAGACATCCTTTACGCGATGGTAGGGATTCTGTATTAAAAACCGCCCGACACTTACTGCAAATACGCCGTGCCTGAAGGCGATCGAGCAAAACAGCTTCTGGCACATCGAGCCAGAGAACCTTATATTCCCGTCCTTTCATAAGGACATTGTGAAATTTTTCAGCCTGAGCAAGATTTCGAGGATAACCATCAAAGATGTAAGCCTCTTTCTCCCACTCAACATTTCGTTTGATGATTTCCAGCATAGTGTCATCATCTACGAAATTTCCATCATTAATGATTTCAGCGACTTGCTTGCCAAAATCACTACCTGTAGCCATTTCTTTTCTCAGAGCATCTCCAGTAGAAAAGTGTGAAAAACCTAATTTCAACAACTTTTCCGACTGTGTCCCTTTTCCCGCACCGGGAGGACCAACAAGTACAATATGCTCACGAGGCGCCATAACTAAAAACGCCTAATACCACTACTACGCTTACCTCTCGCTTTATAAGCAGAATCCAAGCGTTGAGATATCAAAAAGCTCTCAATTTGAGCCATAGTATCTAAAGCAACCCCAACTAAAATGAGAAGTGAAGTTCCACCAAAATAGAAAGGAACTTTAGCAACATTCAAGAGAATTGAAGGCATAATACAAATAATAGAAAGATATGTTGCTCCCACAAGAGTCAATCGTTCTACTACATAATTTAAAAACTCTGCAGTTTTTTGTCCTGGACGAATGCCGGGGATAAACCCACCATTTTTCTTCAAGGAATCTGCAATATCTTCAGTTTTGAACTGAATCTGAGTATAAAAATAGGCAAAAAAGACAATAAAACCAATAAAAATAATATTATAAAGCATTCTACCAGGATACAAAGATTGCTCGATAGTCGAAAACCAAACTTTCAAAGCACTTCCTTGAGGTAAAAAACGTCCAATAGTCATTGGAAATCCCAATAAAGCCGAAGCAAAAATTGGAGGCATTACCCCTGAAATATTGATTTTGATAGGCAAGTGAGTTGACTGGCCACCAAAAACACGATTATTAACAACCTTCTTTGCATACTGAACAGGAACCTTACGAACAGACCTTTCCATATAAATGATGATCCAAAAGGCAACCCACATCACTGCAAGAACAAGAATTAGACTTAAACCAGAAAGTTCACCATTTTTGAAAAGGTTTATTGTATCTCGAATACCAGCAGGAATACCTGCCGCAATACCAGCAAAGATAATCAAAGAAATACCATTACCGATACCACGCTCTGTAATCTGCTCACCTAACCACATCAAAAAGACAGTACCGGCAGAAAGAGTAATCACAGTCATTAAGCGAAAGCTCATACCTGGATCAATTACAATCGGTAAACCCGACTGTCCCTTGGTCATCTCAAGGCCGACAGCCAAACCATACCCTTGAATTGCACAAAGCAAAACAGTAGCATAGCGAGACCATTTATTGATCTTCTTATATCCACCTGGTTCTTTCTGTATCTCTGCCAAACGAGGGAATGAGACAGTCAAAAGACTAAAAATAATAGAAGAAGTAATGTAGGGCATAATCCCTAGGGCTAACACCGAAAAGCGCTTCAGTGCCCCACCACTAAAAGTGTTAAAAACACCAAAAAGTGATCCTTGCATTCCCTCAAAAAATGATCGCAAAGCTGCAGCATCAACTCCTGGAGTAGGAACCTGAGTTGCGATACGGAAAACGCCCAACATGAAGAGAGTAAACAGAATTCTCTTCTTCAATTCTTCTAATTTACTTTGCCCTAACGACATTATCTAAAACCCTTGTTTTAATTACTTAGCAACACTTCCGCCAGCTGCTTCAATTGCTTTGACAGCGGCATCAGAGAACTTGTCGATTCCTACAAAATTCAATTTCTTATCCAAGTTTCCTTTAGCAAGAATCTTGATAGGAAGTCTACGCTCAGCACCCTTCAAAAGACCTTTTTCAATAAGGCTTTCGCGAGTTACGTCTTCAGATGAATAATTATCATTGATCTTAGACAAATTTACACAAGCATAAACAACTTTGAAAGGTGCATTTTTAAAACCTTTCTTAGGTAAACGACGGTACAAAGGCATTTGCCCACCTTCGAAACCTGCTCCCACATGACCACTTTTTCTGGCTTTTTGTCCTTTATGACCTTTACCAGCTTGCTGACCTTGTCCAGAACCTTGTCCACGACCAAGTCTTTTAGTATTGCGATGAGCGCCTTTGGGGCTTTTCAAATTATTAAGAGTTAACATAAAAACCTCTACTTCTCTTCAACAACTTCAACTAAGTGAATTACTTTTTTAATCATTCCACGAACGGCAGGAGTATTCTCGAGAGTTCTCTTGGAATTAGTTTTTCCAAGTCCCAAGCCCTTCACACAAGCGATTTGCTTTTCTGTGCCGCCAATCACACTCTTTTTCAATTTTACAGTAATCGTTTTCGCTGCCATAACAACTTCCTTAACTTATTAACCTAAATTATTTCACTCTTACAGATTTAAGATCAATCCCTCTCGCACGAGCAACTTCGTTAGTAGAACGAAGCATACGCAATGCTTTGAAAGTAGCTCTCACAACGTTGTGAGGGTTATTTCCACGAAGAGATTTAGTCAAAACGTTTTCAATGCCTGCAAGTTCTAGGATAGAACGACAAGCACCGGCAGCTTTAATACCTGTACCTGGAGCTGCGGGCTTCAACAAGATCTTACCAGCATCAAATTCGCCAATTACGTCATGAGGAATTGTTCCTTTTTCAACTGGAACACGAATCATTTTCGCTTTAGCCTCATTACTTGCTTTTCTGATTGCATCTGGCACTTCTTTAGCCTTACCAAGGCCAAATCCGATGCGTCCTTTTTTATCTCCGGCAACAATAAGAGCTGCAAAAGAGAAACGACGTCCACCCTTAACAACCTTTGCTACACGGTTAATTGCAACAACTCTTTCTTCAAGCTCTACAAGAGGAGCGTCTGCCTTAGGGGCACGAGCACCACCGGCTTTGCGAGGAGCTTTCTTCTTAGAACTTTTATCAGAAGCTTCTTTATTGTCTTCAGCTTGAGCTACAACTACTTCTTCATTTTTTGTTTCTTCACTCATTTCAACCCTACCTATTATTAAACCTGAATTCCGCCAGCACGAATGCTATCAGCAACTGTCGCCATTACCGCAGCATAAATGTTTCCATTGCGATCAAAAACCGCAGTTGTAACATTACGCTCTTTCAACTTGCTAGCAACCGCTGCACCAACTTTTTCTGCGGCAGCTTTATTGTTGCCTTCTGCCACTTTATTCTTTCCAAAAGTTTGAACAGAAAATAGGGTTTTATTAGCAGCATCGTCGATAACTTGCACCTGAAGACATTTATTTGTTTTAATAGCGCAAATACGAGGTCTTTCTGCAGTCCCTACAATCTTACTACGGATAGTAAGTTTTCTTCTATCTTGTTTTCTTCTTCTTTCATTAAGAACTTTTCCAAATATCTTTCTCATAACAGCCTACCTACTATTTACCTGTCTTACCAGCTTTACGAATAATAACTTCATCAGAGTATTTAACACCTTTACCCTTGTAGGGCTCTGGTGGTCTGAAGCTACGTACTTTTGCAGCAACAAATCCAACGAGTTCTTTATTACAGCCAGAAAGCTCAATTTTATTTTGCTGAACCTTTGCAGAAATTCCTTCTGGCAGAGGGTACTCAATAGGATGAGAGTAACCAAGATTCAAAACAAGATTATTACCACTTACTTGTGCTTTATAACCAACACCATTAAGTTCAAGTGTGCGAGTAAAGCCATCAGTTACACCAGTTACCATGTTATTCAACAAAGTTCTAGCCATCCCCCACAATCCACGATTTTTCAATGAATCATCACAAGGAGTAACAATCAATGCTTTCTCTTCTTTTTTAATTTCTACACCCTGACAAAAAGTATATTCCAATTGTCCTTTAGGTCCCTTTACAGAAACGTTTAGCCCATTAACTTGAACATCTACTTTCTCAGGAATTTGAACGGGTTTCTTTCCAATACGAGACATAATCAACTCCTACCAAATGTTACAAAGAATTTCTCCTCCAACCTTGAATTCTTTCGCCTTACGAGAGGAAAGGACTCCTTTGGAGGTAGAGATAACGGAAATACCCAAACCTGAAATAACTTTAGGTAATTCGCCATAGCCTTTATAAACGCGCAAACCAGGAGTTGAAACTCTCTTTAAACCTTGGATCGCACCTTCTTTCAAAGCAATTTTAATATTAATATTAGAAGGACTTTTTGCCACAATTTTGAAAGAACGGATATAACCTTCATCTTTCAATACACGACAAATATTCGCCTTAATCTTACTTGCGGGAATCTCCACTTTATCGTGGCCTGCCATAATGGCATTTCTAATTCTCGTCAAAAAATCTGCAATAGGATCAGTCATCATAATAAACTCCCAAACTCAACAAATACTACCAACTAGCCTTGGTAACACCGGGTAAATACCCTTTCAACGCCAACTCTCTAAATTTGATTCTAGAAAGACCAAATTTTCTATACACTCCTCTCGCTCGACCTGTCAGTACGCAACGAACAACTTGACGACAAGGAACAGAATTACGAGGAAGCTTTTGAAGTTTAGTTCGAGCCTCGTCTCTTTCTTCATCTGAGAGATTCATATCAATTGCTTTTTTCTTTAGATCTGCTCTTTTTGTATTATACTTTTGAGCAAGTCTTTTTCTTTTTTCATTTCTTTGCATTACACTAATTTTAGCCATAAATCACCTTCTCTATTTAACTAATCAATTACTTTTCTCTGAAAGGCATACCCAAAAGTTTCAACAACTCTCTACCTTCCTCATTCGTTTTTGCCGTAGTTACGAAAGTAATTCCCATACCACGAACTTTGTCAATTTTGTCATAGTTGATTTCAGGGAAGATGATCTGCTCTTTAATGCCCATAGTGTAATTTCCACGACCATCGAAACCTTTAGGACTTACGCCCTTGAAGTCACGAACACGAGGCAATGTAAAATTAATGAGACGATCAATGAACTCATACATTCTATTTCCACGAAGTGTTACGCAAGCGCCAAGTGCCTGTCCTTCACGAAGTTTAAAAGATGCGATTGAGTTACGTGCTCTGGCAATAACAGGTTTTTGACCTGTGATAGCAGCCAAATCAGCAGCAATACTCTCTACAACTTTTCCATCCTGAACACAGTCACGAGTAACACAGTTTACTACAAGCTTTTCAAGCTTCGGTACTTGCATCACATTCTTATAGGAAAACTTCTCCTTCAACTGAGACTTTACTTCCTTTTCATATTTTTCTTTAGCTAGTGACATAACAACCTCTATTTACAATCTAATTAAGATAAAACGCTTCCACATTTCACTGCGACACGAACATTTTTTCCGTCACGCTTTTCAATTTTTACTCTAGTAGCTCCGCCAGTCTTAGGACTAACAATCGCAATATTACTAATGTTAAGTGGTGATTCTACATCAACAATTCCACCATTAGGATTTTGCTGAGTAGGACGCAATGCCTTCTTAACCTTATTTACGCCTTCAACTACAACTTTATTGTTTTTGCGATCAATTTTAAGAAGTTTCCCTTTACGGCCCTTATCTTTTCCTGCAATCACAATTACTTCATCATTAAGTTTTAACTTTTCCATAACAACACCTAACCCTTAAAGAACTTCTGGCGCCAAAGAACAAATCTTGGTGAAGTTTTTATTTCTCAGCTCTCTAGCTACTGGTCCAAAAATACGTGTTCCAATAGGCTCCATAGAGTTGGAAAGTAAAACCACGCTATTTTCGTCAAAGTTGATGTAAGTTCCATCTTCTCTGCGAACAGGAAATTTTGTTCTTACGATAACAGCTTTTTTAACATCACCTTTTTTAACTTTTCCACCAGGAATTGCTTCTTTGATAGCAACAACGATGATATCGCCCAAAAGAGCACTCATACGCTTAGAACCACCAAGAACTTTCACACACTGAACTTTTCTCGCTCCAGAATTATCAGCAACAGTTAAATTAGTCTCCATCTGAATCATGGTAAACCCCGCTTCCGCTCAATCAATTAATTATTTTCAATAGACAAAAGCGCCCAGCGCTTAAGTCTTGATAATGGTTTGGACTCGATAATCGTTACACGATCTCCAATCTTAGCCGTATTATTCTCATCATGTGCGTGGTATTTTTTGCGGCTAGATACGTACTTCTCATACAAAGAATGCTTATATCTTCTCACCACATTCACAACAATAGTCTTATCAGACTTGTTGCTTACCACTGTCCCACTTAACTTCCTCTTTGATTTTTTTTGGCTCTCGCTCATACCGCACTCACTTTGTTCTCAGCAAAACGCTAAACTATTATTTTCTGTTCTTTTCACTTAATACTGTAAGAAGACGTGCAATATCTTTCTTATTCTCCGTCAACTTGTGAGTTTCCTTTAAAGTAGTAGTCACTTTAGTCATACGGAGATCATGAGTAGAAAGTCTCAACTCATTGATCTTTGCACGAATGGCGTTTTCATCCATATCACGAACTTCATTCATCTTTAGCATATTCAACCTCTATATATTAAAAACAGCCTTATATAAACTTACACTACTCGAAAGTCCAGACTATTATTGTTCCTTTGAAATAATTTTAGTCTTCATAGGTAGTTTATATTTAGCCAAACGAAGGGCGCTTAAACATACATCTTTTGTAAGACCACCAATTTCAAACATAATACGGCCAGGCTTCACAACAGCAACCCATTGCTCTGGAGAACCTTTCCCTTTACCCATACGAACCTCTGCAGGCTTCTTAGTTAGGGGCTTATCAGGAAAAACCTTAACCCAAACACGTCCACCCCTCTTGGATTCACGAGAAATCGCAATACGGGCCGCTTCGATTTGACGGTTAGTAACAAATCCGCACTCAAGAGCTTGAAGACCATACTCGCCAAAAGTCAATGTATTCCCACGACTTGCAGCTCCAGTCATTCTTCCCTTAAATACTTTTCTCCACTTTACTCTTTTGGGACTCAACATAAGAACCTCTATCTAAAAAAAAATTATTTATAAATCTCGCCTTTATAAACCCAAACTTTAACACCAATCTTACCGAAAGTTGTCATAGCCTCAGCTGTAGCGTAGTCAATATCTGCACGAAGAGTATGGAGAGGAACTTTACGCTCTGCATATCCTTCAGTTCTTGCCATATCAGCTCCACCAAGACGACCAGAACACTTGACTTTCATTCCTTTAACTCCAGAACGGAAAGCCGATGCCATCACTTTTTTCATCGCACGACGGAAAGCCACACGTTTTTCAAGTTGTTGAGCAATATTTTCTGCAATAAGCTTTGCTTCAGCATCAGGTCTCTTCACTTCTGCAATATTAAAAAGAACTGTTCCATCAACCATTTTATTAAGGTCAAGACGGATTTTATCGATCCCTGCACCTTTTTTACCAATGGCAACACCAGGCTTAGCAGTATGGACAACGACTTTTACCTGATCACTTGTACGAACAATATCAATCTTTGCAACTGAAGCACTTTTCAATTCTCTTTCGATGTATTCACGAACTCGAAGATCTTGTTGCAAAATAGTTGCATAGTTGTCTTTAACATACCAATTAGAAGACCAACCCTTGATGTAACCTAATCTAAAACCGTGGGGATGTACTTTTTGTCCCATTGTCAACCACCTTATTTTTCTTTCAACTCAATTGTGACTTTACTTGTACGCTTGCGAATTCTAAAAGCGCGCCCCTGAGCTCTTGGCATAATTCTCTTAAGAGTTGGGCCTTCATCTGTAAAGATGCGGCTCACAACCAAATTATCCAAGTCGTATTTTTCTGCTTCAGAAGCAATTGCCAAACCACTATTAATTAGCTTGGATAGTACAATCGCAATTTCTCTTTTTTCACAAAAACGTAAAAGATTCAACGCATCCTCGGCTCTTTTATTGCGGATCAAGTCACAGACCTGACGCACTTTGCGAGGAGCGATGCCAACATTGTTATTTTTCACTAAAATCGCCATATCACACCTACCAGCTTTTATCTCTTGCTCTTCTTATCAGCGCCGTGACCATAAAAAGTTCTGGTCAAAGCAAACTCACCAAACTTATGTCCAACCATATTATCTGTAATATAAATTGGAATAAACTTCTTGCCGTTATGCACAGCAAAGGTAAGTCCGATAAACTCAGGAACAATCATCGATCTTCTTGACCAAGTTTTAATAACCTTAGAAGAAGCGTTCTTGTCACCAGCAAGAGCTTGAGCTTTTTTCATCAAATAATCATCTACAAAAGGACCTTTCTTAATAGAACGTGCCATCACTAGCTCCTAATTACTTTCTTCTCTTAACAATAAAACAATCAGTTCTCTTATTTCTACGAGTCTTATAACCTCTGGTAGGTTTACCCCATGGAGTCACAGGATGACGACCACCAGATGTACGACCTTCACCACCACCAAGTGGGTGATCCACTGGGTTCATAGCAACACCACGAACCGATGGACGAATACCACGATGACGATTTTTACCAGCCTTACCAATCACAAGATTTTCGTGCTCAAGATTACCAACTTGACCAATAGTTGCTCTACAAACTGCTTTAACTTTTCTCAACTCTCCAGATGGAAGACGAAGAAGAGCATAATCACCTTCTTTCGCCATAAGCTGAGCATAACTTCCAGCTGAACGAGCTAATTGTCCACCCGCTTTAGGGTGAAGTTCAACATTGTGAACAAGCTGACCAACAGGAATGTCTTTCAACAATTTAGAGTTTCCAACTTTAATATCTGCATTTTCAGAAGCAACAACAGTGTCACCAACTTGCAAGCCGTGTGGAGCAAGAATGTATTTCTTTTCTCCGTCTAGGTAGCAAAGAAGTGCAATGTTACATGTTCTATTGGGATCATACTCAATAGATTTAACAACAGCAGGTACTTCCAACTTATTACGTTTGAAATCAATAATACGATATTTTTGCTTTGCCCCACCACCTTGATGTCTAGTAGTGATGCGCCCGTCATTATTTCTTCCCGCATTCTTTTTCTTAGGGGCCAACAAAGACTTTTCTGGCTTAACACGACAAGTCTCTCCAGAGACATTTGTCATTTGTCTTACCGCAGGTGATGTTGGCTTAAATTTTCTAATACTCATAACGCCCTCGATTCAACTTCTAACTATAAACCTTTATAAAACTCAATCTTCTGACCTTGCTCAGTTTGAACATAAGCCTTCTTCACTGCTGGAGTCTTTTTGGTATTACGACCAATACGCTTCATTTTCCCAGGAGTAACACTTGTCCAAACTTTTGCAACTTTAACATCAAAAAGAGTCTCAACTGCTTCTCTGATTTGATGCTTAGTCGCTCTCGTATCAACAACAAAACCATAACGATTATGTGTTTCTGTTTCTTGAGTAGACTTTTCTGTCAAAAGAGGTTTTTTGATGATTCTTTCAATAGTCAACATACTACACCAACCTTTTCAACAATGTTTCCAAAGCTGCTTTTTCGATAACAAGGTTTTCGAATTTTACTGCTTCATACACACTAAATCCCTCAACACCCATTGCTTTAGCGCGAGCGATATTCTTTGTTGCTCTAATAACAAGAGCATTTTTGTCTTCAGCAACAAGCAAAGCTGGCAAAAGATTTTTTCCGCTCAACGCATTGAACATCTCTTTTGTTTTCCCTGTTGTTTCAAATTTTTCAACAACAGTTAATTTTCCACTTTGAAGCTTGTCTGCAATGATAGCTTGGATAGCTTTTTTCATTACAGTTTTGTTTACTTTTTGTTCATAGTTTCTAGGCTTTGGTCCGTGTGCGCGTCCACCGCCAACCATAAGAGCTGAACGATTAGAACCTTGACGAGCATTACCAGTACCTTTTTGTTTGAAAGGCTTCTTTCCGCCGCCACTCACTTCAGACTTTGTCTTTGTACAAGCATTACCTTGACGACGACCAGCTAAAGTAGCTTTAACAACTTGATGAACAACAGGAACATTAATTTCCTCAGCGCCTAAGCGAATATCGGTGTTCAGAGTTCCACTTTTTTCGAATTTTGAATTTAATACAGCTATTTCACTCATTATCCACCCCACTCACTATTGAGCTTTTTTGATTGCCGTAGAAATTCTAAGGAAACCATTTTTAGCTCCAGGAACAGAACCTTTGATAAGCATATAGCCATCTTTAAGATTTAATTCCACGACTTTAAGATTTTGAACTGTAGTTTTTTCCATTCCCATATGACCAGGCATTTTCTTTTCAGCAAAAACGCGTGCAGGAGTTGCACGGTTACCGATAGAACCAGGTCTTCTATGGAAGTGTGAACCATGTGCAGCAGGTCCACCACGGAAGTTAAACTTCTTCATAACACCTTGGAAGCCTTTACCTTTAGAGATACCTGTGATGTCTACAATTGTATCTTTATTAAAAAGGTCTAAGGAAACTTCTTTACCAAGATTTTCAGAAGAAATAGCTTCGGCGACTTTAACCTCAGAAAGACGGACGAGACTTTTTTCAATGCTTGCTTTAGCCAAGTGACCTTGCATTGGCTTATTTACCAATTTAGGTCTCTTTTCATAGTAAGCTACTTGATAAGCTTCATAGCCATCTTTGTCTTGAGTTTTTACCTGTGCAATGTAGTTAGAAATAAGCTTAACGACTGTTACAGGAACTTGGTTGCCTTCATTATCGAAGATCCTTGTCATTCCGGCTTTTACGCCAAAGAATGAAGGAAGAGCAACAGCGCCATTGGCGTCAGCTTGAACTTGATTTTCAGATGTGTTCTCTGCCATTTTTCCTCCACAGCATCACCCCAAAATGAGGATGCATACATGGTTAATATTGAATGTAAAGTTTTGCAACTATACTAGTACTTAATTTCGATGTCAACACCAACAGACAAATCTAGCTTCATCAAGCTATCAATTGTTTGTTGAGTAGGATCAATAATGTCAACAAGACGCTTGTGAGTTCTCATTTCGAATTGCTCACGAGAAGTCTTATAAACGTGGGGTGAACGAATCACTGTGAAACGATTGATCTCTGTAGGCATAGGGATTGGACCAGCAACTCTGGCGCCAGTATTCCTAGCTGTTTGAACGATCTCGAGGACGGACTTGTCCAAAATTTGATAATCATACGCACGCAACTTGATTCTTAACCTATTAGTTTTCATTAACACTCCACTTCAACATGAAATTTCAAATTATCTGTTATTACGGCCCAACTTTGGCTTTGGCAACCCTTTTTTTCAACTTTTTAATTGACTATTTTACTTTTTTCACATTTTTTTGCTTTTTTAGAGAAAAATCCCTCTTTTTTCCAAAACGGCCTTCATTAAATTGCCATCCATGAGCTCATAATGTGAAAAACTCATCGTAAAATTGGCCCTTCCTTGAGTCCGTGAGCGCAAATCGGTGCTGTAACCAAACATAGAGGCCAAAGGCACTTCTGCTTTTACAATTTCTTTTGCTGCTTTAGGCTCAATATTTAAAATACGACCACGTTTACTATTAATATCAGCAATAACATCGCCAGTGAAATCAGAAGGCGTCAAAACCTCTAATTCCATGAAGGGCTCCATAAGACCCACTCCAGCTTTGGTACATGCTTCACGGAATGCCATAGAAGCAGCAATTGCATACGCTACTTCATCTCCTTCCATATCATTCAATTCGACATTATCAATTTTGACTTTTAGACCAAGAAATGGATATCCGGCAACAGCTCCGCCAGGTATTGTATCACGAATACTTTTTTCAATCGCATGGTAAATTTCGTCATGTGCCTTTGTTCGTTTAAAAGAAAATTCAATTGGAATATGCACCTGTTCACTTTTTTCGTGTTGTGGTTCAACAGAAAGAGAGCACTGACCAAATGAAACTTTCTCACCTAGTTCACGACGGTATGTGTTTTCAGCACTGCCTACAGACTTAACTGTTTCACGATAAGAAACTTGCGGCTTACCAACATTGACTCCCACTTTAAAATCACGCAACAAACGATCTGCAATGATTTCTAAATGCAATTCGCCCATACCATAAATTAATAACTGTCCCGTTTCTTTATTGTTGAGATAATTAAAAGAAGGATCTTCCAATTTTAATATATCCAATGCGGCAACAAGCTTTTCTTCATCGGCTGAAGTTTTTGCTTCAATCGCAATAGAGATCACTGTTTCCGGAAACTCCATTAAATCAAAAATAATTCGACGATGCTCAATGCACAGAGTTTCACCGGTAATCGTTTCCTTGAGTCCTGCAAACGCAACGATATCTCCAGCGTGTGCTTCTTCTAGTTCAACTCTTTTATTCGCATGCATTTGTAAAATTTTTTGCACACGTTCTTTCTTCTGTTTAATTGGGTTGTAAACATTTTGTCCCGTTTTTACAACGCCTGAATAAATACGAAAATAAGTCAATGTCCCAACAAAAGGATCGCGCTGAATTTTAAAAGCTAAGCCACTAAACGCATCTTCAGGATCTGGATTCCGTGAAATTATTTTTTCAAAATCTTTTGCATCATGTCCCTTAATTTCGCCCCTATCTAAAGGCGAAGGAAGGTATGCATTAACAGCATCAAGTAGTGGCTGAACGCCTTTATTCTTAAAGGCTGAGCCGCACATCACGGGAATAAAAGCGTGATCAATCACGGCCGTGCGAATGGCATTTGCAAGATGTTCTTCAGAAATGCTTTCTCCTGCAAGATAAAGTTCAGCCAGTGCATCATCAAAATCAGCAAGCACAGAGATAAGTTCTTCACGGTGCATTTCTGCTTCATCAACAAGATCTTCAGGAATTTCTTTTTCTAAAACAGTGGCACCTTGGTCACCTTCAGAAAAGAAAAGCGCCTTGCTTTTCACTAGATCAATGACTCCTTGAAATGCATCTTCCTTTCCTATTGGAATTTGAATTGCAGCAGCAGTTTTACCGAGCTTAGTTTTGATCTCTTCTACAACTTCAAAAAAGTCAGCACCAACACGGTCCATCTTGTTAATAAAAGCAATGCGAGGAACCTTGTATTTATCTGCCTGATGCCAAACTGTCTCTGACTGAGGCTCTACCCCTCCTACAGCACAAAACACGCCTACAGCGCCATCTAAAACGCGTAACGCCCTCTCTACTTCAATGGTAAAATCGACGTGCCCAGGAGTATCGATGATATTAATAAATTTCCCTTGCCAACAACAAGTCGTCGCAGCAGAGGTAATTGTAATTCCTCTTTCTTGTTCTTGGATCATCCAATCCATAGTGGCCGTGCCATCATGGACTTCTCCAATTTTATAATTTTTTCCTGTATAAAAAAGAATTCGTTCTGTCGTTGTGGTTTTACCGGCATCAATATGGGCCATGATTCCAATATTTCGAATATCGGCCAGATTAATTTTTTTCATGAAAAAACTTCCAATTTTTTATTTGATGGTCTTAATATTTTTTAATGGAAAATGCAGTTTTAGACAATAAAAAAAGGAAAGGTCTAAATGAGCTTTCCTCTTACTTAATTTAGATGAAACAAAAAAGGAAAGGTCTAAATGAGCTTTCCGCTTACTTAGTTTAGAACATAATAAAAAACCCTCTGACTAGCAGAGGGTTTTTTGTATCGAACAATTTCTTTAAAAGAAAATTACCACTTAAGGTGAGCAAATGCTTTATTAGCTTCTGCCATTTTGTATGTATCTTCTCTCTTCTTAATTGCTCCGCCTCTATTATTAGCTGCATCGATGATTTCATCAGCAAGATTGCTAATCATAGAATGACCGTTACGCTCACGAGCATAATCTCTCAACCAACGAATGGCCAAAGATTGACGACGAGCAGGACGAACTTCAACTGGCACTTGATAAGTAGCACCACCAATACGACGAGATTTAACCTCTACCGCTGGTTTAATATTGCCAATTGCTTTACGGAATACTTTGATTCCTTCTTCGCCTGTCTTCTCTTGAACAAGATCCATTGCATCATAGAAAATCTTTTCTGCAACAGACTTCTTGCCTTGATACATAAGACAATTTACAAACTTAGTAACGAGAGTATCTCCATGAATAGGATCAGGTAATACTTCTCTAATTTCTGCTTTATGTTTTCTACTCATAACTTACCCCACTACCTATTTTTTAGGTCTCTTAGCACCGTACTTAGATCTTCCTCTTCTTCTCTTATCAACGCCAGTAGTGTCTAGAGCACCACGAACAGTGTGATAACGAACACCAGGAAGGTCTTTAACCCTTCCACCTCTGATCAACACGATAGAGTGTTCTTGAAGATTATGACCTTCACCACCGATATAAGAAATTACTTCGTAACCACTGGTAAGTTTAACTTTGCATACTTTTCTCAAAGCAGAGTTAGGTTTCTTAGGTGTTGTAGTATATACACGTGTACAAACACCTCTTCTTTGAGGACATGCTACCAAGGCTGGGGCTTTGTTTTTGACAACTTTATCTTGACGCCCTTTCCGCACTAACTGATTAATTGTAGGCATTTGAACTCCTTCATTCACAAATCTACACTGGTTTCAAATTTTAGCTACCAGTGTTTAACACATGATTTCAACTTCCACAAGTACAAACAAAAAAATTTATTGGCCCACACAGCACTGCGGGCCAATACATAAAATTAAAGACTTAACTCTATTCCACTGGTGTAGTCCTCGGCTGGCTCGTCGAGAACTTGAACCTGATAGTCACGATAACGTGCCAAACCGGTTCCTGCTGGAATAAGACGTCCCATAATCACATTTTCTTTAAGTCCGCGTAATACATCGCGCTTCCCTTCAACACAAGCCTGGGTAAGGACTTTTGTTGTTTCTTGGAAAGACGCCGCAGAAATGAAAGAATCTGTACTCAAAGATGCTTTAGTAATACCAAGAAGAACTGGGCGAGTAGTGATAGGACTTAGCCCATCTGATTCTAAACGATCATTTTCATCTCTTAGTACTGCTTTAGAAATTGAATCACCTGCAACACAAGTTGAATCACCTGGATCAACAACTTCTACTTTTTTAAGCATCTGACTAACAATTACCTCGATGTGCTTATCATCGATTTTCACACCTTGTAGACGATAAACCTCTTGGATCTCATCAACAAGATAACGTGCTAGCTCTTTTTCTCCCAATACTCTTAGAATGTCATGTGGGTTTGGCGCACCATCCATAATCTGGTCTCCAACCCTCACGTAGTCACCTTCATTAACGGTAACAAAACGTCCTTTGGGTACTGAAATTGTTACAGACTCTGAGCCGTCTTCTGGGCGGATGATCACTTTTCTTGACCCTCTCACCTCTGGACCAAACTCAACAATACCTGCAACGTCTGCAATTTGAGCAGCATTGGATGGTTTCCTGGCTTCGAAAAGCTCTGCAACTCGAGGAAGACCACCGGTAATATCTTTAGTTTTTGTAGTTTCTCTTTGCACTTTAGCTAGAGCAAAACCAGCATCGACTTTATCGCCTTCGTTTACAGTAATGTTCGCATTAGCTGGAACACGATAAACAGCAAGACGGCCAGATCCTGGGATCTTAAGAGGTTCACCATTTTCATCAACAATCACGATACGTGGTTGCATAGATGTACCATCTTTATTCTTCGCTTCAGTTACAACTTTGTGGAAGAGACCAGTTACAGCATCGGCTTGCTCAATAACGGTTTGTCCCACAATCAAATCTTCATATTTTACATAACCTGGAATCTCAGAAAGAACAGGAACAGAATAAGGATCCCATTCAATAATCTTATCCCCAACTTTTACTTCGTCACCTTCTTTAAAGAAGATTGTTGCGCCGTAAATTGCAGGATAACGATCTTTGATATCTCCGTTATCAGCAACGATTAAAACTTCGCCAATCTTGTTCATGATAATCCAAGAACCATCTTCACGTGTTGCCACTTTGAGGTTTTCGAATTTAACATGACCAGCAGTTTTAACCTCTGTCTTATTAACTTGAGCACCTGCAGTTGCAGTACCACCGATGTGGAAGGTTCTCATGGTCAACTGTGTACCTGGCTCACCAATAGATTGAGCAGCGATAACACCGACAGTCTCACCAATGCTAACAAGATGCCCACGACCAAGGTCAGATCCGTAGCACATAGCGCAGAAGCCATATTTTTCTTCACAAGTGATTACTGAGCGGATTTTAATTTTGTCAAAACCTTCTTCTTTAATCACTGGAACATCAGAAGCGGAGAAAACGTGATTACGCTTAAACACAACACGGCCATCACCAGAAACAAGATCATCACAAAGAACACGACCAATGATTCGTTCACCAACAAAGTCGATAATTTCACCATTTTCAACGCGCGAAGTGATAACCATACCGTCTGCAGCGTCACAGTCATGTTGACGAATAATACCGTCTTGAGCCACGTCAACCAAACGACGAGTCAAGTATCCAGAGTTTGCTGTTTTAAGAGCAGTATCGGCAAGACCTTTACGTGCACCGTGGGTAGAAGCAAAATACTGAAGCGCAGTCAAACCTTCTCTAAAGTTAGAAGTAATAGGCGTTTCAATAATTTCACCAGATGGCTTGGCCATCAAACCACGCATACCGGCTAATTGTCTGATTTGCACCACAGAACCACGGGCTCCGGAATCGGCCATCATAAAGATCGCATTAAATGAAGGTGCAACTTCAACATCGCCTTTATCATTTTTGAATTCAGTTTGAGACAAACTTTCAATCAAAACTTTAGAAAGACGCTCATTGGTTTGTGCCCAAACGTCGACGGTTTTGTTATAACGTTCGCCGTTAGTAATAGAACCTTCGTTATACTCGTTGGTAATTTGAGCGACTTCTTCATAAGCTTCATCCAAGATCGCTGCTTTTTCTTGAGGAATAACCATATCTTTGATGTTGATGGAGATCCCTGCTTTTGTTGCTTGCTCATAACCCATTTTCATAACAGCATCGGCGAGCAATACAGTGTCTTTTTCAGAACCACGCTTATAGGCTTTATCAAAAAGTTTCGCTAATTCTTTCTTGTTCAAAATCTTATTGATGTCTTCATACTTCAAGCTTCTAGGAACAATATCGTAAACGAAAGTTCTTCCCACAGAAGTATCAACCAAACGACCTTCAATACGAACCTTAATAGGGGCTTGAAGATGAAGGTTTCCGGTATGATAAGCAAATTGTGCTTCTTCCTTACTGGAGAATACTTTTCCATATCCACGAGCAAATGGACGAATACGAGTCATGTAGTACATCCCTAACACAATGTCTTGGGAAGGCACGATGATCGGAGATCCATCTTTCGGAGAAAGGATATTGTTAGTAGACATCATCAAACAGCGAGTTTCAACCTGTGCCTCGATAGAAAGAGGAACGTGAACGGCCATTTGGTCACCGTCGAAGTCCGCGTTGAACGCAGTACATACGAGAGGGTGCAACTGAATAGCTTTACCTTCAATAAGAATTGGTTCAAAAGCCTGAATACCAAGACGGTGAAGAGTTGGAGCACGGTTAAGCATAACTGGATGCTCTTGTACCACTTCTTCTAAAATATCCCAAACTTCTTGTCTTTGCTGATCAACCATACGCTTAGCAATTTTAATGGTTGTACAGTGACCACGGTCAATTAGCTTGTTGTAGATAAAAGGTTTGAACAATTCAAGTGCCATATGTTTAGGCAAACCACATTGGTGCAAACGAAGATTTGGACCAACCACGATCACAGAACGACCAGAGTAGTCAACACGTTTACCCAAAAGGTTTTGACGGAAACGACCTTGCTTACCACGAAGCATATCAGAAAGAGATCTCAAAGGACGCTTATTGGCACCAGTGAACACTTTCCCACGACGACCATTATCAAAAAGAGCATCTACAGATTCTTGTAGCATTCTTTTTTCGTTGCGAACGATAATTTCAGGCGCATTCAACTCGATCAATCTTTTCAAACGATTATTACGGTTGATTACACGACGATAAAGATCATTCAAGTCAGAAGTTGCAAAACGTCCTGCCTCCAGAGGAACCAATGGACGAAGATCTGGTGGCAATACTGGAATAACATCCAGCATGAACCATTCAGGTCTATTAGTTGACTTCATCATTGATTCGACAACTTTCAAACGCTTGATGAGTTTTGCTCGGGCCAAATCTGTTGTTGCAACAGAAAGTGCACGACGCAATTCACGATTAAGGATATCAATGTCCATTTTGCTAAGAAGTTCTTTAACAACTTCTCCACCAATACCAGCTTTAAAGTTGATTTTAGCACTCTTTAGCTCTGCAAATTTTTGCTCAGAAAGGATTGTTCCAACTTCTAAGTCTTCAGTAATTCCTTCACCAACTTCTGTAACAATATACGCTTCGTTGTAAAGAATACGCTCAAGATCTTTTAGAGTCAGATCAAGCAATGCACCAATACGAGAAGGAAGTGAACGCAAAAACCAGATATGTGCAACAGGTGTTGCAAGTTCAATATGACCACAACGCTCACGACGAACTTTAGAAAGAGTAACCTCAACGCCGCATTTTTCGCACACGACACCACGGTGTTTCATTCTTTTATATTTACCGCAAATGCACTCATAATCTTTGATTGGCCCAAAGATTTTTGCGCAAAAGAGACCGTCTCTTTCAGGCTTAAAGGTACGGTAATTGATTGTCTCAGGCTTTTTCACCTCTCCAAATGACCATTCGCGAATGGTGTCTGGAGAAGCCATTTTTATAGAAATGGCTTCGAGACTTACAGGATCTTTTGGTTTGTCAAAAAAGTTTAATAAATCCTTCATTGAGCTACGCCCCTTTTATTTTATTAAAGCAAAAAGCTATTACATAATCTCAGTTGCAGGTTCTTCTAGCTTCATATCCAAAGCAAGAGCCTGTAACTCTTTCACCAATACGTTAAAAGATTCAGGAAGACCTGGTTCTAAAGTCATCTCACCTTTAACAATTGATTCATACATTCTTGTTCTACCAACCACATCGTCAGATTTCACAGTCAAGAATTCTTGTAATGTGTAAGCAGCTCCATATGCTTCAAGGGCCCAAACTTCCATTTCCCCAAGTCTTTGACCACCAAACTGAGCTTTACCACCAAGTGGCTGCTGAGTAACAAGTGAGTAAGGACCTGTCGAACGGGCATGTATTTTTTCATCAACAATGTGATGAAGTTTAAGAATGTACATAGATCCCACAGTAACTTCTTCAGAGAAGGCATCACCAGTAATCCCGTTGAAAAGTGTTGTCTTTCCACTTGGATCAAGATCCGCAAGTTCAAGCATCTCTTCAATGTCTTTCTCTGATGCACCATCGAAAGCAGGAGTTGAGAAACGCACACCCGTTTTCAAGGTGGAAGCGTATTCAAGAACTTCTACATCGGATGCGGATTTAAGCCACTCGTCCATTTCTTTCAATTTATAAATTCTAGAAATGACATCACGTACTTCTTTAACTGGATAGTTTTGCTGGATCATGTACTCGAATTTTTTTCCAAGACCACGTCCTGCCCAACCAAGATGCAACTCAAGAAGTTGACCAATATTCATACGGGAAGGAACGCCTAGTGGATTCAAAACGATATCAACAGGTGTTCCATCAGCAAGATATGGCATATCTTCGGTAGGAAGAACTCGAGAGATAACCCCTTTATTACCGTGACGACCAGCGATTTTATCACCGGGCTGCATTTTTCTCTTAATCGCGACGTAAACAACAACTTTCTTGATTACACCAGGAAGGAGTTCATCACCTTTGTGAAGCTTAGCAATTTCATCATTAGCTTTAGCCTTCACTTTATTAATGCGCGCACGGACGTCAGCAAAGTATTCACTAACCTTTTCTTCCAAATCTGCTTTCACAGGAAGATATCCGATAAGATCAAAAGGAATTCTATCCAATACTTCACGAGTAATCTCTGTGCCTTTGGCAAGAAGTTCAGCTGAACCATCTTCTGAAACAAGAGCTTCGTTGATCTTTGCTCCACCAAGAATTTCTGCAATTCTCATTAGGGCAGAGTTTTTAATCGCTTTGATTTCAATTGATTCATCACGACGAACAAGCTTAGTTTCTTTCTCAATAATTGCCTTGGAACGGGCATCAAGTTCAACGCCTTCACGAGTAAACACGTGAGCATCAATAACTGTTCCATGAACGTGAGAAGTTGCACGCAAAGATGTATCTTTAACATCGCCAGCCTTATCACCGAAGATCGCTTTCAAAAGTTTTTCTTCTGGAGACAATTGAGTTTCACCCTTTGGAGTAATCTTACCAACAAGAATATCTCCAGGCTGAATAATTGCGCCTACGCGAATAATCCCTGCTTCATCAAGATCAGAAAGAGCTTCTTCACTTACGTTTGGAATATCACGAGTAATTTCTTCTTTACCAAGTTTTGTATCACGAGCTTCTACTTCAAATGATTCAATATGAACTGAAGTAAACACGTCTTGATGAAGAAGGTTTTCATTAATCAAAACAGAGTCTTCGTAGTTGTAACCGGCCCAAGGCATGAAAGCCACCAAGCAGTTTTGCCCAAGAGCAATATCACCACGATCTGTTCCTGGACCGTCAGCAATAACTTCGCCAGCACGAACAAGGTCACCCTCTTTAACAAGAGCTCTTTGGTTGTTACAAGTATTCTGGTTAGTTCTTTGATATTTAGTTAACTTGTAAATATCAACACCTGTTTCAGAATCAGTAACTTTATTTTTTTGAATAACAATACGACTAGAGTCTACAAAGATAACCTTTCCATCATGAGCAGCAAACAAAGATGCCCCAGAGTCACGTGCAACCTTGCGCTCAACACCTGTTCCAACAAGTGGCGCATCGGTGCGCACAACTGGCACAGCTTGTCTCATCATGTTAGACCCCATCAACGCACGGTTGGCGTCATCATGGGCCAAGAAAGGAATCAAACTCGTCGCAACTGAAATCATTTGAGATGGAGAAACGTCCATCAAGCTGACTTCTTCAGGACTAGTCAAAGCTAGTTCACCTTCTTTACGAACGGCAATAAGTTCGCCTTCAAGCTGCTCACCTTGAATATTTTCTTTGTCCGCTTGCGCGATAATTTTCCCTTCTTCTTCAAAAGCTGAAAAATAGCGAATATCTTTAGTGATCTTTCCGCCTTCAACCATGCGGTATGGACTTTCAATAAATCCATACTCTGAAACCTTGGCATAGCTTGCCAAAGAGGTGATCAAACCAATGTTTGGTCCTTCAGGAGTTTCCACAGGGCACATTCTTCCGTAGTGAGTTCTATGAACGTCGCGAACTTCAAAGCCCGCTCTTTCACGAGTCAAACCACCGGGACCAAGTGCAGAAAGACGACGTTTATGCGTTACCTCAGAAAGAGGATTCGTTTGGTCCATAAACTGAGACAACTGAGAAGAGCCAAAGAATTCTTTTACAGCTGCTGCCACTGGTTTTTGATTAACCAAATCATGAGGCATCATTGTGTCGAGTTCTTGGATAGACATTTTTTCACGAATTGCGCGCTCCATACGAACAAGGCCTACGCGAAATTGATTTTCTAACAACTCGCCCACAGCACGCACACGACGATTACCTAAGTGGTCAATATCATCAACGGCACCTTTTCCATTATTCAGATTTACCAAATAACGAGCGGTCATAAGAATGTCTTCGTTTTTCAACGTTGTTTCTTCCACAGGGATTTCTAAACCAAACTTATAATTGATCTTCATACGACCAACCTTAGAAAGGTCGTAACGAACAGGATCAAAGAATAAGCTATCAAACAGAGCCTGCGCAGTTTCAATTGCTGGTGGCTCTCCAGGTCTTAATCTTTCGAAAATCTTAATGAGAGCTTCTTCTGTTGAATTAATTTTATCCAACAACAAAGTATCTCTAACCTGACTACCAAAGTTCACATTATCAATGTAAAGAACTTTTACAGACTTAATTCCCAAACCAATAAGCTCTTGAATTTTAGGCTCGCTAAGAGCTTCGTTGGCCATGGCAATAACTTCACCAGTATTTTCATCATAGATGTCTTCAGCAAAAGCTTTGCCAACAACTTCATCCAATTCCATGGCAAGTTTTGTAACTCCCGCTTTTTCCAATTTGCGAATAGAACCAGCAGTGATTTTCTTGCCTTTTTTAACGAGAATTTCACCATCTTTAGGATTAACAATATCCTCATTGGCACGCGAACCTTGCAATAAAGAAAAGTCCACTTCTCTTTGGAAAACACCATTTTTCTCAAAATGAATAATTTCCGTTTCATAAAAATATTTTAGAATGTCTGTCGTCGACATACCGAGAGCCTTCAAAATTACAGTTGCATGTAACTTTCTCTTGCGATCGATGCGCGCATACAAAACATTTTTGTGATCAAATTCAAAATCCAACCAAGATCCACGGTGTGGAATAATACGGGCAGAAAAAAGGATTTTCCCACTCACGTGTTTTTTCCCACTGTCGTGTTCAAAAATAATACCTGGCGAACGATGAAGCTGAGAAACAATAACCCTCTCTGTCCCATTATAGATAAAGGAACCAACAGGTGTCATAAGAGGAATGTTACCCAAATAAACTTCTTGTTCTTTAATGGAAGAAACTGTTCTCTGCTCTTCACCTTCATCATCATTTGTTACTTCGTAAAAAATGAGACGAACAGTCACCTTCAGAGGAGCCTCATAAGAAATTCCTCTTTGACGACATTCTTTAATTGAATATGCAGGCTCCTCAAGGGCATAGCTTACAAATTCTAAAGAAACAGTTCTGTCAAAATTGTAGATAGGGAATACAGAGTTAAAAACAGCCTGCAAACCTTCATTTTTTCTTCTTGCAGGAGCAATATCTCTTTGCAAAAAATCAGCATAGGAACTTACTTGTAGATCCATCAAGCTGGGAGGGGATAAAACGACGTCAGATTGTGAAAAGTTCTTTCGAAACCATTCGTTGGGGGCAAAAGGTTTTGTCATTGGATGACTCCTATTGTGTCTTCAAGACAAACAAAAGCGGGGAACATGCAGAGCATGTTCCCGCTTACTAATTCATAGTCAAAAAAATTACTTAAGTTCGACTTTAGCGCCAGCAGCTTCAAGTTTTTTCTTGATTTCTTCTGCTTCTTCTTTAGATGCGCCTTCTTTAACAGTCTTAGGAGCACCTTCAACAAGATCTTTTGCTTCTTTAAGACCAAGACCTGTGATTCCACGAATTTCTTTAATAACGTTAATTTTCTTGTCACCAGCGTTGGCAAGAACAACGTCAAATTCAGTTTTTTCTTCAACTGCAGCAGCTGCAACACCAGCGCCAGCAACAGCAACAGGAGCGGCAGAAACGCCAAATTTTTCTTCTAGTTCTTTTACCAAGTTAGCAAGATCAAGAACTGTCATGCTAGATACGTGCTCAATAAGTTGTTCATTTGTAATGCTCATTTTATTCTCCTTAAATTTTTTAAATTAAATCACGCCGCAATTATTCCGCAGTTGCAGCTTCTGCAGGTGCTGCCGCTCCACCTTCTTCCATCTTTCTCTTGATAGCATCCATTGTGCGTACAAACGCAGACACTGGAGCATTGAAAGTTGCAAGCAAAGTAGCAAGCATTTGGTCTCTGGATGGAAGCTTAGCCAAAGCTTCAACATCGGCTTTACTCAACATTTGAGTGTCTAGCAGACCTTTCCCCAATTTAACTTGTTCAAACTCTTTACCGGCATCGTAAAGAGCCTTTGCTACAGCTGGTGCATCTTTAAATGCAAAAGCAACAGCATTGGTGCCTTTCAACCCTGACAAAATCTCTTCGCACTTTGTTCCCGCAGCAGCTTTTCCGAAAAGACTATTTCTTGTAATAACAATAGTCCCATCAGCATCACGTACATTTTTACGTAATGCAACTGCATCATTTGATTTCAAGCCAATCAAATTGGTGATGAACACAGCTTGCGATTTTTCGATTTTGTCACGAAGGTCTTGGACAACCTTTTCCTTCTGACTTCTCGTTAACATTCGCATACCTCCTATACAAAACTGAGGAGGGGGATTTGGGCAGGACTTATTTGAATGCCGACCTTCTTCAACCCCATCACTTCAATATAACAAATTAGACATTTCCTACAGAAATGGCTTCAACAGTGTCTAAAGCAATACCTGGACTCATAGTCGCACTAAGTGTTAAAGAGCGAATATAAGCACCTTTCGATGTTGAAGGCTTTGCTTTAATAATTGCCCCAACGATTGCTTTATAGTTTTCTTTCAATTGTTCAACAGTGAATGATTTTTTTCCGATAGGAACATGTACAATCCCTTTCTTATCAGAACGGTACTCAACCTTACCAGATTTTTGTTCAGCCACAGCTTTTCCAATTTCAGTAGTCACTGTTCCAAGCTTTGGATTAGGCATCAAACCACGTGGTCCAAGAATACGGCCAATACGACCGATTTTTCCCATCATCTCTGGACTTGCGATAACTCTATCGAAATCCATGAATCCACCTTGGATCTTAACGATCAAATCGTCAGAACCAACTAAGTCTGCGCCAGCCTTTTCAGCTTCTGCAATTTTTTCTCCAGAAGTAATAACTGCAACACGCACAGTTTTCCCTGTACCTGCAGGCATAACCAATGCACCACGAATCATTTGATCTGCATGACGTGGATCAATTCCAAGTCTGAAAGCAAGATCGACAGTTTCGTCAAATTTTGCAAAAGCAACTTCTGGTAACAGTTTCAAAGCTTCGTCAATTGAATGCAATTTATTGGCTTCAATCTTCTTAACGGCTTCTAAGTATTTTGGTGATCTTTTTCTTTTTGCCATAATAACCTTCCTTTCGGTTCAAACGGTCCTTTTCAGGGCCTCCCGTATTATTTGTAATCCAATTTAAGGCCCATAGAGCGGGCAGATCCCTCAATTGTTCTCATTCTTGCTTCATCAGTAGCTGCTGTAAGGTCAGGCTTTTTGAGTTCTGCAATTTCTTGAACAACTTTTTGTCCAACCTGACCAGCACTTTCAAGACCAGGTTTTTTAGAACCTGATTTAAGCTTAAGCTTGTCCTTGAGAAGGTAGCTTGCAGGTGGGGTTTTGGTTACAAATGTAAAGGAACGATCAGAATACACTGTGATGATTGTTGGAAACAATGTTCCAGCATCTTTTTGTGTTTTTGCGTTGAACGCTTTACAAAATTCCATGATGTTTACACCACGCTGACCAAGAGCAGGTCCAATTGGAGGAGAAGGGTTAGCCTTCGCACCAGCAATTGTCAGCTTGATAAAACCAACGATTTTCTTTGCCATAAAAAACTCCTTTCGGTTCTTACGACTTCACAATATGAAGTCTCCCGTTTCACTTTATATAAGCTATTTTACTAGCTAACTTTTTCAACTTGAGAAGCATCCAACTCCACAGGGGTAGGACGGCCAAAAATAGAAACCTGAACTTTCAGTTTTCCTTTATCTCCCACTTGCTCAACTACACCAACAAAAGAAGTGAAAGGCCCTTCTGTAACCTTAACAGAATCACCTTCAGAGAATGCATGCAGAGATGCTGTCCTCTTGAAACCTTCTGCCGCTTGGTTGGTCATAAACGCTGCCTCTTCATCAGAGATAGGAGTAGGCATTCCGCGCTCTCCACCAATAAAGCCAGTGATTTTATCTGTGTTTTGAACAAGGTGCCATGTTCTTTCATTCATGATCATCTTAATCAAAACGTATCCTGGAAAAAATTTCTTTTTAATATTTCTCTTTTTCCCATTCACTGTTGTTTGCACTTGCTCTTCTGGAATAAAAATTTCAGCAAAGCTTTCGGCCATTTTGTGATTAACAATTCTCTCTTTAAGAGTTTTTGTTACTCTGTGTTCAAAGCCGCTCAAGACGTGTGCAACATACCATTTAAAATCAGGTGTATCGCCCTTTGCTAAAACGCGATCCTCTGCTGCAACTTCTCCAACAGTTGTTTCTACATTAGTTTCTTCATTATTAGTTTCTTCAATCGTCATAATATTCACCCTAATGATTAGTTAAGAAGACCCAACAACTTATTCGCGACAAAGTCAAAAAGACCTAAAACAAAACCAGCAATTGTTACACCAATAATGACGCCAACAGTATGCTTCGCTGTTAGAGCGCGTTCTGGCCAAACGACTTTAACAAGTTCGCCATATACTTCTCGCAAATAGTCTGCAGATTTTTTATAACGAGTAGCCACTAGGAAAGTTGTTAAACCAACTGCAATGGCAATTCCTTGCGCAAAAAAACGAAAGTGAGAAATTTTAGATTCTAATTCAAACCACTCCGCGAGTTGTTGAACAAAACTTAAAATTACATACCCAACGAGAATGGCCAAAATGGCCACAGCTGTATTAATCCACTTTTTTCCCTCGTGGTGAGTGGTGCTAGTCATAAAAAACTCCTAAATTAATCGTCAAGTTACTGAGTTATGCAAGAATTTGTCCATTTTGTCTAGGGGGGAATAAAAAAATCATGGAATTTTTTTATTTACTAATCACCCTCTCTTATAGAAGCTTTTATAACAATTACTTAGACAATAACAAAATAAATTTTACTGAGGGTGTTTCCATGAAATTTTTGCTGCTCTTGGCTTTTCTTATTCTCATTAACTCTTCTGCTCTTATGGCCCAAACTCTCCGCGAAAAAGCTTATAGAGATACAATTTCCATCGGACTTGAAACTGTCGACTGGAAATATGAAGAGTTTTCTTCAGATGGCAGCACTTTCATGAAAGATTCTGGCCAACTTTCTGGTTTTGTTTTTAGTTACCAAAGACTATCCCAGTCAAATGTTTTTTATTGGAAATTATTTTTGCGTTACGTGGGTGGGGATACCCATTATGATGGAGCATATCAAAATGGAGATCCAGTGGAGTTTGATACCGAAAATCATATTTTATGGCTGGGAGCAGAATGGGGCTTTCCTATTTTTGAAAACGAACTCTTCTTTTTAGCTCCTCACTTTGGGCTGACTGGCCGGGCCCTCGAAAACCCCAAATCCGATACAGAGGGAGATTATGGGCGAGGAATTACCTACAGCTACATTCCCCTTGGCCTCACCGCCAATTTTTTCTTAGGACAAAATATGCAACTGAGTTTAGATGCAACCTATAATCACTTTTTAGGTGGAACAGTTGAAACAAGACTTAGTGACATCGGCGGTAGCGACTTTGAGAACAAACAAGAAGAAGGTACTGGACATGAATTATCAGCAACCTTAAGCTACTTTTTCAACTCTTGGTCTATGGGACTTAAAACATACTATGAATATTGGGATATAGAGGATTCAGAATCCGTTTACAGCTATGGAACCAATGGAAATGGAGATCTCGTGCTCTATGAACTCAAAGAACCCAAAAACGAAACCAAAATGCTAGGATTCCAATTGCTCTTCAACTTCTAAGAAAAGTCACTAGGTACGTGGACACTTTTGCTAAGCACTGCGTTCATTGCACCGTTTAGCAAAAGTGTCCACGTACCTAATAATAAAAAAAAGCCAGATCCTAAGATCTGGCTTTTTTAATGGCGGGCGCAACAGGGCTCGAACCTGTAACCTATTGATTTGGAATCAACCGCTCTACCAATTGGAGCTATACACCCACAT
Organism: Bacteriovoracaceae bacterium; assembly: GCA_003245675.1. Classification (GTDB taxonomy): domain Bacteria; phylum Bdellovibrionota; class Bacteriovoracia; order Bacteriovoracales; family Bacteriovoracaceae; genus SZUA-425. The sequence goes on from QKCN01000084.1 coordinate 45,856, forward strand.
TAAATGCGAAGCTCTCACAAAAGAGCTTCACAATATATTATTGAAAATTATTCAACAATATCAGCAACCGCGCCAGCGCCGATTGTACGTCCACCTTCACGAATCGCGAAACGAAGACCTTTTTCCATAGCAACTGGAGAGATCAAATTAACTTCGAAACCAGTATTATCACCAGGCATGATCATTTCAACGCCATCATTCAAAGTGATGTCACCAGTAACGTCAGTTGTTCTGAAGTAGAACTGTGGACGGTATCCTTTGAAGATTGGAGTATGACGTCCACCTTCTTCTTTAGTAAGGATATAAACTTCACATTTGAATCTTTTGTGAGGTGTAACAGTACCTGGGTGAATCAAACATTGACCGCGCTCAACATCTTCACGCTTCATACCACGTAGAAGAAGACCAACGTTGTCACCAGCTTGACCTTGGTCAAGAAGCTTACGGAACATTTCAACGCCAGTAATTGTAGTTTTTTGTTTTTCACGGATACCGATGATTTCAACTTCTTCGCCAACTTTAACGATCCCTCTTTCAACACGGCCAGTAACAACTGTACCACGCCCAGAAATAGAGAATACGTCTTCAACAGGCATCAAGAATGGCTTATCAATGTCACGTGCAGGAGTAGGAATATACTCGTCAACAGCGGCCATAAGCTCAAGAACTCTTTCTTTACCGATTTGAGGATTATTTCCTTCAAGAACAGCAAGAGCAGAACCTTTGATGATAGGTAGATCGTCGCCAGGGAATTGGTAAGAAGAAAGAAGCTCTCTTACTTCCATTTCAACTAGCTCAAGAAGTTCTTCATCATCAACTTGGTCAACTTTGTTCATGAATACAACGATTGCAGGAACACCAACTTGACGTGCAAGAAGAATGTGTTCACGAGTTTGTGGCATTGGGCCGTCAGCTGCTGAAACAACCAAAATGGCTCCATCCATCTGAGCAGCACCAGTAATCATGTTCTTAACGTAGTCGGCGTGGCCGGGGCAATCTACGTGAGCATAGTGACGTGCTTCAGTTTGATACTCAATGTGAGCAGTGTTAATAGTAATACCACGAGCTTTCTCTTCTGGGGCTGAGTCAATTTGATCAAATTTCTTAGTCTCTCCACCGAATTGTTCAGCAAGAGTCATGGAAATCGCAGCAGTCAAAGAGGTTTTACCGTGGTCAACGTGCCCGATCGTTCCAATATTCACGTGGGGCTTACTACGGTCGAATTTTTCTTTTGCCATCATTCACTCCTAGGATGTGTTTAGTGTTTCCTCGACATTTATATACAATAATTCAAAACCTTATTCCCATCGATGAACCGATAAGAAATACGTTTAAAATACAAAGTCATAATTCTATATTATGAAATTTTCAAAAATGCTACTGGGAAAATTTAATTCTTTCGCAAAATTTTGAGGATTTTCACATTATAGTGTGGAGCTCACGCCGGGATTTGAACCCGGGACCTCTTCCTTACCAAGGAAGTGCTCTACCCCTGAGCCACGTGAGCCAAAAAAAAATCCCATCAATACACAAGTATTATAGATGGGAAAAAATGGAGCGGGCGATGAGGCTCGAACCCACGACCCCCAGCTTGGAAGGCTGGTGCTCTACCGACTGAGCTACACCCGCTCTTATGTCATCGCTTTCGCGACAAACTCAAATTTCGATGGTGGCGCGGGGTGGATTTGAACCACCGAAGGCAAACGCCGTCAGATTTACAGTCTGATCCCTTTGGCCACTCGGGAACCACGCCATCGTACACTATTTAAATGGAGCTGACTATAGGAATCGAACCTACGACCGTCGGTTTACAAAACCGATGCTCTACCGACTGAGCTAAGTCAGCTCTTAAAGAGTGCAAAAGTATATATAAACGGAGGTCAATATTAAGGCAAGTATTTTTTTTAAGGAAAAATTGTTCTGCTTATTTTTTTCTAAAAAATGCCACGATAAACAACAATAAGGATAAGGACCAAAAAACATAGGAAACAGGACCAATATCCCGATAGTGCTCTACTTTTTGCGAAAGCAAAGGCAATGTCCCACAAATAAGGCAAGTGGAAATAAGCAAAATAAATGCGAGAAAGTTCAAACTGCCGGCCAAATCTTTTAAACGCTCATTTATATTTAAAAGCTTTATTTTTAAGGAAAAATTATTATGTCCAAAATCCCGCCAAAACCAAGAAAAGTAGCGAGGTAGCATACGCAAGGATTGATAACTGTCTTTTACCAGCCAAGGAACTTCTTGCATCAGTACATCTTTCGAGAAAAAGCCCTTCATTAAGTCGTCAAGCATAGGTGCCATTACTGAAAAAATATTTAAATCCATATTAAGGCTACGCCCCACCCCATCCAAAGTAATCATGGCACGAAATAAGACGTACCAATCGCGTGGCAAATAGATTTGGTATCGCGATAAAACCTCGACTTGTGATTTAATCAAGCGCCCAAAATCGATATCTTTCACCGAAAGACCGACAATTGGATCGAGAGCATACGACAACTCATGGACCAAGCTTTCATGGTTTGGAATTTTATCGTAATCGGCAACATCCAAGAGATCATAAACGAGGTTTTCATAATTGCGATGAACCATGGAATAGATGATAGAAACCAATTGCATGCGCTGTTTAGCAGAAAGCCTTCCCATTAATCCAAAATCGATAATACCAACACGCTGGTCCCGTAGGACCATGAAGTTTCCACCATGCAAATCGGCGTGATAAAAGCCATCCCCTAGGAGATTCTTTACAAAGACGCGCACACCAACATGCATCTGCTCCATGACTTTTTGCTTAAGCTCAGTATCATCCGTTTTAAACTGAGAAAAGGGTGTTCCATCCAAAAACTCCATGACCAATAAGTCTTCACGGGTGAGCTCTCTAAAAATTTCTGGAATTACAAAAGATGTCTCTTTTTCATTTTTGAGATTCTCTTTAAGACGCTCACAATTAGCCGCTTCAATGCGAAAATCGACTTCTTGCTCAATGGTGCGAACAAAATCTTCCAACATCCGCGAAAGTCCAAGATAGCGGATCTGGTCACTATTTTTTTCCAGTTTGTGAATGATGAAACTCACAATGGCAAAATCTGTTTCAATGGTCGAAATAATATGTGGGCGCCTTACTTTAAGAACAACATCTTTCCCCGCAAGGGTTTTTGCGCGATAAACAACAGCAATCGAGGCCGTCCCGACAGGCATTTCCTTCACATACTCAAAATAATCTTCAACTTTTCCCCCTAAGGATTTTTCAACTTTATTTTTAAGTTGGGCAAAGGGGATGGGAGACATTTGGCTCTGCAACTGCTTCATTTGATCAATAAAATTTTTGTCAAAAAAATCTTCTCGGCTGGCCAAGAGCTGACCAAACTTCACAAAAGATGGTCCCAATTCCTCAAAACTCTTTTTTAAACGCTGTCCAATGATACTAGACCATTTCGCCTCTTCCCCTCTCTTTTCCAAAACGGCTTCAACCCTTTCTCGATTAAAAGCAAAGTCTGGGATTCGCGAATGAAGACCTGTCTTAATTAGAAACTCATCAAAACCATTTTTCACCAAAATCGATATAATTTCTCTAAAACGAGAAACATTTTTGATAGTTCTTCCAATTTCAAGACCAGTGCGTATAAAATCCATAATTCTATTTTATTGCTCTTATGCTATTTAAAGAATACGGATAGTTTTACCCCTTCCGTTTTTTCGTCTATAATCATGAAAAACGAGATTTTAGGAAAGTAATTTGCTCAGACACTATTTTTGGATATTCATTTTTATAAGTTTTGCTACCCTAAGCTTTCCTGTCTTAGGAGGGGAAGCTTGCGGTAGAAATGCAGTCATTAACTACCAAGAAGTATTGGTTGATACAGGACCAACTGGCAAAGGCGAAGGCTTACGCTATTACTTATCCAAGGACAAAGTCGCCGCAAGCTATCTCGACACCTTCCAGAAAAACAGTAAACCCATGTGGCAAACTGCTGCAATTAGTACGACTGGCGTTGCCATGATTCTGGCCGGAATTATGCAATCGGGAAGAGATGAAGGCAGAGGGTTTGCGAGCAAAGAAACGCTCTTTATTGGGGGCGCCTCCATGATTATTATGAGTTACTTGGTTTCTAAAACAATTGAATACAACAATGAAATCTATCTCATTCGGGCCATAGACGAATATAATAAGAGAAATTTGCCTAGAATTTACTTCTACCCCTATGGTGATACAAATAAGTCTTCGGGGGCTGAAGACCGTATTGGTATTGGGGCAGGAGTTAGTACAAGTTTTTAATTGAGGTTTTAGTATGACTATTATTTGCCATAATTGTGGTAAGTCTTTTGAATTGGATGGAAAATCCTCCATTTCGCGAAAAGAAGAGTGCCCCCACTGTAGTGCCGATATCCATTGCTGCTTGATGTGTCGCTTTTACAGCCAATCATCTTACAATGAATGTACGGAGCCAGTGGCAGAAAGAATAACTGAAAAAGAGAAAGCTAATTTCTGTGATTACTTTTCAATCAGCAGTGGAGATGGCATACAGTCCACTAAAAATTCGCGTAATCAACAATTGGAAGCAGCTGCGGCCCTATTTAAAAAGAAGTAAACGGGAAGGTTATTATGAGTAAAGAAGTTTTAATGACTCTCAATGGAAAACAAATACTAGAAACAGAACTCAACCAATTAGTAAAAGTTGAGCGCCAAAAGGTAACAACTCAAATTGCCGAGGCACGTGAGTTGGGCGATCTTAAAGAAAATGCAGAGTATCATGCGGCAAAAGAAAAGCAGTCTCATCTTGAAGGACGAATTCTTGAGCTGCAGGGACGTATTGCCAATGCGAAAGTTATCGACGTTGCGAGGCTAAAAAGCAATAAGATTGTATTTGGCGCCACCGTGACTTTGCTTGATGTGGATAAAGATGAAAATGTGACTTATCAAATAGTCGGAGAAGAAGAAGCCGATCGTTCCAAAGGAAAAATTTCGTATCGAAGCCCCATTGCCCTTGCTCTTCTGGGCAAAGAAGAAGGCGACGAAGTGATTGTCCAAGCACCGAAAGGCAAAATCACTTTTGAAGTTGAAGACATAGAGTATAAATAAAATGATTAATCTTGAATTTGTTTCATCTCCTGATCAAGAAATAATTGGCCCGCGCAGTTATCATAAAAATATGATTTATCTAGGGCACAAATCGGGAGATATACTCATTCAAGATCCCGATATTTTTGATAATCACCTTATTATTGAAGTAAATGAACACGGCATCTTTTTGCACCCACACCCCCATATTGATCATTTCCATCTCAATGGGAAGAGAACTTATGGTGTCATTGCTCTCAAACTAGGCGATCAAATTACAATTGGGAAGACCTGTTTTATCCTGCGCCAAGCTGAAAAATCTGAAATATTTTATCGCAAAGAACTGCTCAATAAAGGACTGGAAAGAGTTATCCAAGATAAAGACCCAATTTCGGAAGTGCTGAGCTTTTTGGAAGAAAGAATAAAATCCAACTAATTACATTTTTTCAACCAACTCAAGCACGGCCAGAGGATAGTTCTTGAGTTCAACAATTTTCCCTCTCCGATTGGCAATGTCGATATAGTTTTTCAAACAAAGCGCCAGCACTGGAGTGATCAGACTCTTCTCATGAGAACACTCTTCATAGAAACTCTCATATACTGCGAGTTCATTATCGTTTTTTGCCTTTTGGCTTCGCTCTTTTATATTCCCAAGAATTCGCCCAACTTCATTTAAGTACAGGCCCATTGATTCATCGGGATCTTTTCCCGGAACAAATTCAATTTTTGATATTTCCAAAAGCTCTTTAGAAAGTTCACGTTGCATATTCTCTTCTTCCGCATTCTTTTCTTGAGCCAGTTCGACTCGAGTGACTTTCTTTTCTTTTTTTTCTAAATATTTTTCTTTTTCTGCAGTTTCTATGATCTTGCTTTTTGACATGGCAATTTCTGCATTTTCACTTTGAAAAATATCCTGCTCTAAAGGACGTTGGGCCCACCAGATTATCACGGTAAGCCCGACTAAAACTAAAAGACCCAAACTCCAAAATTTTTTAGTCATATTCTAATGTCTCTGCTTCTGGCTCATTTTGTGCTGGTTCAGATTCTCTAATCATTCCAATCTCTGGTTCCGCATCCCAATCTTGACTTTGGAACTCCACTGGTTTTTCTAGTTCTGCAATTTCGGCATCAAGATCGGTCAACTGAGTCTCATATTGTTTCAAAAATACGGAATGAGCATCAACGCGCATTGGATTGTCTAAAACTGGATTTGGGCTTCTTTTTTTCATACTGTCAATTTGTGTTTTAAGCAATTGACGACGCACTTCTAGCATTCTTATTTTCTGCGAATTCTTTTCATTAAAAGCTTCATAAGTTGAAACCACTCGCCCGTAGGAATCCAAAAAACGCAAACGCATTTTTTCTTTTTCAACATCACTACAATCTTCACAGCTATCCACAAAAGTTTTAAGAATAATTGCACCAACAGTATAAGGACCATTTAAATTTTTATCGCAAGCTGGAACACCTTCAAAATAATGCCCTAGCGGACAATTTCCATGAAGAAAACTCAAACCTTTTCCATTACCATCACTATGACGACCTTCGTGAAATAGCGTGGCTAAACGCTGATAGCCATTGGCCGAAGCATCAAGATTTTCCTTATTAATTTGCAAACGCTCCATAAAGTGGCCTTCACCAACTTGTACAAGACCGATGCGGGGAGAATCAATTGGAATCAATGATTCTTCACCTGACTCATTTTCAAAAACAAGAGCTTTAGCCCCACTACCAAAGGAAAATTTATTCAGTAAATAGACAAAGGCACCCATATTAGCCATCACCGTGATGCCCTTTTTAGCCGCTTGCTCTTCTTCTTTGTCATCAGCGGGCTTAGGTTTTACTGGATCCATCTGGGGAAAGACATAATTAGGAGCAATTAATCTTCCCGAAAGTTCAACAGTGTCTTTTTTATAATCAAATTCCTCTGCGACAATATATTTAACTCTTTCCTCTAACCACTTCTGAATCATTGGGGTATTGGCATTTTCAAGCCCAAATACTTTGCCAAATTCTTCGGCATCTCGAACAACCAAATTTGTATTTTGAAGAAGATCCAAATCAGACTTCATATATTGAAGCTGATTTTCAGGTAATTTGGCAGAAAACTCCATTGCCGAAGCGGCAAGAGGCAACATAAAAAGAGCTGATAACGCTTTTGTCATTTTCTTCATATAATACTCCTTGAACACGAGCATTTTACAAAGAATAACGCAGTGCGTAAATTCTTATTTCCCAGTCTGTAATTAATTCTCATAAAAGAGGGCGATGGCCGTGAGAAAATAGAATGCGAAACTGCTTTTGTCTTATTTTTTGGATTTCGACAAAGTCTTTTTCAGCATCTATCTCACTAAAAACACTAGATTTCCTTTCCATCAGGCGCTGTTTTTGGACTTCATCACTCAACGATTCTTCCTCCCAAAGCTCCTGCAAAATGGATGTAACATCAAAACCATATTCAAAAGTTATTTTATTTACAACGCCATCAAAAGAGTAACCTTTGCGCAAAAGACCTCGGATGCGGGCACGAAAGTACTCATTTTCCTGAATATAACCAAGCTCATCAAGTCGCAAAATAACTTGTTCAATAATGTCACGACCGACAGCTCGAAGCTTCATCTTTTCACGCAACTTTGCGCGAGGGTAATCGCGCTGAGCTAAAATGCGCAAACAATATTGATAGGCTTTTTGATATTCTTGATTTTCCTGCATCATATCTCAAATAATAAGGGGAAGCCTTGGCTTCCCCTTAATGATTGACTATTGAAGAACTTTTTTTGATTTTTTCTCTTCCGCTTCGATGATTTCTCCAGTCTGCATATCAATACTTGCTGTATTGGTTGGAGCATCATAGTGCTTGGCCAAAACTTTCTTTTTAATTTCTTCCATAACCTCAGGATTCGTTTCAAGAAAAGTCTTAGCATTCTCACGCCCTTGACCAATTTTGGTATCATTATATGAGAACCAAGCCCCTGCCTTGTCCACAATTTTTTCATTAACGGCCATATCGAGAATACAACCTATTTTAGAGATACCTTTGTTGTACTCGATATCAAATTCAACTTCCTTAAAAGGAGGTGCAACTTTATTCTTCACAATTTTTACACGAGTTTTGTTGCCAACAACATTGTCACCATCCTTGATGGCACCAATTCTCCTAATATCCATACGCACAGAAGCATAAAACTTAAGAGCATTTCCACCAGTTGTGGTTTCAGGATTTCCAAACATCACACCGATTTTCATACGTAATTGATTAATAAAAATCACGGTGCAATTGGAACGAGAAATAGATCCAGTTAACTTACGCAAAGCCTGACTCATCAAACGAGCTTGAAGCCCCATGTGAGAATCCCCCATATCGCCTTCCAGTTCTGCACGAGGAGTAAGTGCGGCAACGGAGTCAACAATAAGAAGATTAACAGCACCTGAACGCACCAACATATCAGCTATTTCTAAGGCTTGTTCGCCGCAATCAGGCTGAGATATGAGCATGTTAGGAACATCAACTCCTAGCTTTGTGGCATAAGTTGTATCTAAAGCATGTTCTGCATCAACGAAAGCAACAGTTCCACCCATTTTTTGGCACTCTGCCGCAATATGAAGAGTTAAAGTTGTCTTTCCCGAAGATTCAGGTCCAAAAATTTCGATAATACGTCCTTGAGGAATTCCCCCAATTCCGAGAGCAATATCCAAATCCAAAGCACCAGTAGGGATTGCGGGGATGCGCTGAGCAGCAACATCTTCGCCAAGTCGCATAATTGCGCCTTTTCCAAATTGTTTCTCAATAGATGATAAAGCTAATTGAAGGGCCTTGTCCTTGTTTGAATTTGCCGAAAATCCAGCATTCGCTTGAATCGCCATAGTGTCTCTCCTTAAAAAATGTCAAATAGCAGGCTGGTGTTGTGTGTGTTCAAAAATGATACTGCACCCACCAGAGCTTGGCAATCTAAGTTAGCAAAAGCGAACTTCTTTTTAGAAGAGACAACTAGCTGAAATTTTAGGGAATCAAAATTAATAAAAAGAAAAAATTTATCGTAATGCAAACAATATATTCACGATCAACAATAGAATGCCTGCATAGACTCCACTGATCACATCATCCAAAATAGTTCCTGCTCCATGATTCATTTTATCAAAATAGGAAGCTGGCCAAAACTTGATAATGTCAAAAAAGCGAAAAAACACTAAGCACAATAATAAATTCCAAAAATCAATCTGAGGCACAAATGCAAAAGTCACCATCATACCCAGCATTTCATCAATCACAATCCACTGGGGATCTTTGAGATTTAATTTTTTTTGCACACGCTCTGTCATGAAAGAAATAATGGATATTAAAAAAATAAGTGCTACAATGGTCACGATTTTGGGAATAGAAACAAGCCCCCAAAGGTACAGCAAGGGGAGTGAGACAATACTTCCCATCGTCCCAGGGGCCAAAGGGGAAAACCCCACTCCTCCCATAGAAAGAACAAGTGTTGAAAAGCTTATTTGAGGTGGTAAATTTTTTTTCCAATTCATGGCTTTTAGGGTATTAATTTTTAAATGAATCGTCCAAATTATTTATCAAAATATAATTTTAACTGGGAAATGTTTGACATTCTCATTGGTGGACGTGCTGCACTGGATGCCCAACACTTTTTGGGGAAATTTGATGACCAAACACAAGTTCAAGACTTTTTAGAAGGTTATGGATTTGACCCTGGTGATCTAGTTCAAAAAGCTGAACTCTTTGGACACTTTCAGGAGGCTATGCAATTCATTAGACGCTACTTTTTAAAAGAGGGTCATGATGAAGGTTTAGCGCTCTCTATTCCAACTGTTTTTTACACGATCACAGACATCAATGAGTTGCTTTTGATTGCCGTTCGTAAATCATCCTTTACCTCGTCAGGAGAAGACGCACTCTGGGCATCGATCATTTTGAAAGTCATGCACACCATTTTGCATGCTGATAAGGATTTACGGTACCGCTATTTTTCAACAATTCAGCAGCAGATTTTTGACCGCTTTTATCGCCATATATCACGCGATGATGAAGGAAAACTCTTCCTACAAAATTCTCTTACCGGTGATAAAATTCGAATTGCCGGCTTTGAAACGAAGGCAAAAAAATCACGCGAAAGTATCATCGTTAAATTATTGCTCAAATCGGATTCTGTCGCAGAAGAACTTTTTGACAGAATTGGTGTTCGTATTATTACTGAAAATAGATCAGACACCTTTCGCGTAATGAATTTTCTGCAAGATAGCTATGTCATAATGACCCACAATGTTCACCCTGGTCGCTCCTATAATTCTCTTCTTGATATCAACAAATTTAAAGCGCGCCATCACGAACTAATTAAAGAAGCAATTCGCAATGATATGCCCGAAGATGTTTTCTTAAAAAAAGTGGAAGAAGCTGCACATGCCTCTCTTCCTGACGAGCCATTCGATCTCGATAAGAATAAATATAGTGCGACTCAATATCGCTCTATTCACTTTACGGGAAGACTGCTTATTAAATACCGCAATCCTTTTATGGAAGAATTTAGGACCGTTAAAAGCTTTACGCGCGATTTAGAGCGAGAATCAGAAGAGCTCAAAGCAAACCCCAATGTCAAAAAGCTTATTGATAAAATCAATGCCTTAGATACCTCTTCGGTTTCACGCGAAACTCGCTTTTTCTACCCCTTTGAAGTCCAGATTACAGATAAAAACTCACATGAAATCAATACCCAAGGTGAAGCTTCTCACCGGGAATACAAAAAAGCACAGCAAAAGTCGGCCATGAAACGTCTCTTTGCCCCGCTCTTAAGCTACTTAGAACGCCAAGCGTGAAACTTCCCTCCACTCTCCCGGCCTTAAGTTTTCCAATTGATAATCCATAATTGCAACGCGAATCAAACGTAAAGTTGGATACCCTGCAGCTGCCGTCATCCGGCGAACCTGCCTGTTTTTCCCCTCATAAATAGAAATACGCAGCCATGCGGTGGGAATATTCTGACGAAAACGAATTGGCGGGTCTCGCTCCCACAAAAAGGCCAATTCACTCTCCGCAACTCTTTGTACTTTAGCCCTCTTCGTCTTATATCCTGAAATAACGACGCCATTACAAAGCTTGGCAATTGCCTCGTCAGTAGGAATGCCTTCAACCTGCACTAGGTAAGTCTTATAGTGCTCAAAACGAGGGTGAGTTAAACGGTCTTTAAATGCTCCATCATCCGTCAACAAAAGCAAGCCTTCACTGTCTTTATCTAGGCGACCAGCAGCATAAACCCCTTTAGGAAGGCTGAATTCGGCCAAAGTTCTCTCGTCTTCAGTACCAGTAAATTGAGTTAAAACCCCATAAGGTTTGTTAAAAAGAATATAACGCTTTTTCATTCTAATCCTTCAAAATTATTACGCTTTATGGTAGCGTATTTTTCATCATTTGAAACCAGATATCCTAGGATCAAAAATGCAAGCTTCAGAAATTAGAAATCGTTTTGTAGAATTTTTTAAAAAAAATGACCACCTTCATCTTGAATCATCTTCACTCGTTCCCGAAAAAGATCCAACACTTCTTTTTGCCAACGCAGGGATGAATCAATTTAAAGACTATTTCACGGGGACAGCTTCCCCTAATCACAGGCGCGCTGTTACTACTCAAAAATGCGTACGGGCAGGAGGAAAGCACAACGATCTAGAAAACGTGGGCTTTACCGCTCGTCACCATACCTTCTTTGAAATGCTGGGCAATTTTTCTTTTGGAGATTATTTCAAAAAAGACGCCATAAATTTTGCCTGGAAATTCCTTACGGAAGAACTGAAAATCCCTAAAGACAAACTTTATGTCACTGTTCACTACTCCGACGATGAAGCGGCAGAAATCTGGGAAAAAGAGCAAAATATTGCTCCTGAAAGAATTTTTAAAAGAGGCGACAAAGATAATTTCTGGGAAATGGGAGACATTGGACCTTGCGGCCCCTGCAGTGAAATCTTTTTTGATCACGGTCCCAAGCACACAGACCCAAATTTTATAAAAACCGATGACAATCAAATATTGGACGACGAACTTCGCTATGTTGAAGTATGGAACCTCGTTTTCATGCAATATGAAAAGTACAAAGAAAACGGAGAAATTAAACGCAAAGCTCTTCCTCGCCCCTCGGTCGATACTGGTGCTGGCCTTGAAAGGATTGCAGCAGTTCTTCAGGGAAAATATTGGAACTACGATACCGACCTCTTTGCCCCGATCATTGCTCAAATTGAAAAATTAACATCCAAAAAATATGATGACCCAAAATATCAAAGTAGCATTCGTGTCGTCGCAGACCATATTCGCTCCTCCGTCATGCTTATCACCGATGGCGTCATTCCTTCCAATGAAGGACGCGGCTATGTTCTTCGTCGAATCATCAGAAGGGCCATTCGTCACCTCCGCGATATGGGGCTTAAAGATGTTTCCTTTTACAAACTCATTCCCTCAGTTTTTGAAGTACTAGGCTCAAGCTATCCTCAAAACCAAAAAAATGTCGCTCTTGCTGAAAAAATGCTCAGACTAGAAGAAAAGAAATTTTTAGAAACGTTAGAAATTGGTCTTAAATACCTCGAAGAAGAAATTCAAAATACCAAAGGGAAAATCTTTGATGGCAAAAGTGCCTTCAAACTCTATGACACCTACGGTTTTCCACTCGATTTAACAGAAGTCATTCTCAAAGAACGCCAGCTAGAACTCGATATGCAAGGCTTTGAGACGGAGATGGAAGAGCAAAGAAAAAAATCTCGCTCACAAAGCAAATTTGAGGCTGAAGGAGACAACAAAAAATTGTTCTATGATTTGCAGCAACAGTTTGGAAACACCAAGTTTTTAGGATATGACAATTTCTCTAGTTCTGCCAAATTGCTCAAGAAAGTTGAACTCGGTAAAAATCAAACTTGCCTTATCTTTGATCAAAGTCCTTGCTATGCCGAATCAGGAGGACAAGCTGGAGACCAAGGAAGCATTCTCTTAAATGGAAATACCCTTGCAACAATCAGTGACACGCAGAAACCTGTTGAAGGGCTTTTTGTCCATATGGTGAATAATGCGGACTCACTAGAAGAGGGTGAAGAATATACCCTTCAAATTGATGTCGGCAATCGCCAACGAAGTATGAAAAATCATACTGCCACTCACCTTTTGCAAGCTGCTCTTATAAAAACCCTAGGGGCTCACGTCAAACAGTCCGGCTCCTCTGTGGGGCCCGATCGTTTGCGCTTTGACTTCACTCACCCAGAAGCTATGACTCGTGATGAGATCAAAAAAGTTGAAAAAATCGTCAACGAAAAAATTAGAGCAAACATTGCAGTTGGCGCTGTCATTGTTCCCAAAGAAAAAGCAGAAACCATGGGAGCCATGGCCTTGTTTGGTGAAAAATATGGTGACGAAGTTAGAGTTATAACGGTGGGACACGAAACCGATATTCACTCACGCGAACTTTGTGGGGGAACTCATGTTAAAAATACAGCTGAAATACAATACTTTTCAATTATTCAAGAAACAGCATTGGCCAGTGGTATAAGAAGAATTGAGGCTCTCACAGAAGAAGCGGCCCTTGCGCGTCTTGAAATGCGCTCTGACCTCTTCGCTCAAGTTGAAAAATCCTTTTCCGTAAAGGAAGAAAAAGTACTCAAAAGACTTGAAGGTCTACAGCAAGATCTCAAAGATAAAAGCAAAGAAATTCAAGACCTCAAAGATGAAATTCAATCTTCCCACACGAAAGGACTTTTTGATCAAATTGAAGAGCTTCCCAATAAATTGCTATTTAAAGAAGTCGCACTAGCTGGAGACCTAGATTTACGCAAACTTTCCGATAGTTTTACTGACAAGTACCCCACAGGAACTCTCGTTCTCAAATGTGAACACGAGGGAAAAATTTCCGTCCTCGTCCGCACAGGCAAAAACAACAAACAAGTTAACTGTTCTCAACTTTTTAAGGAGAACATTGGACTACTTGAAGGAAGGGGGGGCGGTCGCCCTGACTTTGCCCAAGGCTCAGCAAGCAATTCTCAAAAATGGTCAGAATTTGTTGCTCAAATAAAAAAACAAATAGGAGAGCTCGTTTGATAAAAACAATCGGCTGTATTTTATTTCTGATTTTTCTTATTTCGTGCAAAAGAGTTTCCGGCACTGGAGAGAGCAATATTCTCAATGTCCCTCTGACTCGCGAGGTATCGACTTTTGATCCTGCCCTCTCCTATGATACGGTTTCAATGAAGGTGCTCTACCAATCTTATGAACCTCTCTATGAGTATCACTATGGGAAACGCCCCTATACAGTTGTTCCGCTATTGGCCGACAGCATGCCCGAGATTAGCAAAAATCAATTAGAATACACGATCAAGCTCAAACCCAATGTCTACTACCACGACAAAGCCCCCTTTGGAGGAAAGAATAGAGAAGTTCGCTCCGAAGACTTTCTTAATCAATTTAAGCGTATTGCCTATGCCCCCCTTAAAAGCCCCGGAAGATGGCTTTTTGAAGGAAAAATTGAAGGCATGGAAGAATTTCGCCAAAGAGTCGGAGATGATTTTTCAAAATTTTTTGAGACTCCAATATCGGGAATTAAAACGCCAGATCCCCAAACGCTCGTTATCAAATTAACCCATCCCTTCCCTCAACTTCTATCTGCACTTACTATGACCTTTGCCATTCCTCTTCCTAAGGAGGCTATTACTTATTACAAAAATGATTTCTCCAAAACAATGTTCGGAACTGGCCCCTTTCAACTCGTCAAATCGGATAGCAAAGAAATTCTCTTACATCGCTTTGAAGATTATCATCCCAGCTACTTTCCTTCCCAGGGAGATCGCTTTGCCAATGAAAACAATCTCCTTAAAGACGCTGGAAAAAAAATACCTTTCATTTTCGGCGTTCACTTTTTCATTGAAAAAGATACACAGAAAGTCTGGAACCTTTTTAAAGAAAAAAAGTTAGACCTATTTGTATTAGATAAAAATAATTTTCCCAATGCTTTAGAAAAAAATGGCGAGCTAAAAAAAGAGTTAAATGACCAAGGTGCAAGGCTACAAATATCTCCAGGAGTCACTTTTCGCATGCTTGCTTTCAATATGAAAGACCCTATCGTCGGAAAGCACGAAAATCTTCGTCGGGCCATTGCTCATGCGATTAATTGGGACGAATACATTTCTATTTTCACTAATAATGTCGTCCAAAAAGCAAACTCCATCTATCTTCCAGGCATGGCCGGTTATAATCCTTCCAAAGAATTAGGATACAGCTATGACCCTGAAATGGCGGCACAATTTCTTCAAAAGGCTGGTTTTCCCAAAGGCAAAGGACTTCCCGCTCTGCAATTTGATCTTCGTGAAGATTCCTCTGAAGCATTCGCCAAAGCTGAGTACATCCAAAAATCCCTTGCTCAACTTGGCATCAAAATAGACATTATTCCAAATACTTTTCCCGACTTTATTCACAAGTCCTTTGCAGGGACCTTGCAATTTTGGGAAGCAGGATGGACCCTAGACTATCCCGATGCAGAAAATATTTTACAGCTGCTCATAACGAAAACTCACCCTCCTGGCGTAAATGCGGCTTGGTATTCCAATCCTTATTTTGATCGCCTCTATAACAAGCTCGCACGTCTTGAAAATGGACCAGAAAAATACAACATTATGGAGAAGATGGAACGCATGGTACTCAATGACCTCCCATGGATTATGCAGTACTATCTTCGAGAATATGTCATTTACTGGGATCATCTCAAAAACTACAGGCACTCCGACCTCATTTTTTCTACCTATAAGTATGCGAGATTAGAAAAAACCCTCTAGTCCAAAGCTCGGCTACTGGGAAAAATTTGCCCCCACCTTCTTGAGCTAAATAGGCAGTGCGCTCTTACCGATAACTAGAGTAGCACATGCCTCGTAACTAGAAGGTTTTTATGATTTTGAAGAAAATTTACCCTGCAATTTTGATCTTCATTATGCTGATTTTGATGGCCACGGCCGCGACTGCGCGCGATTACGTCATCTACAGCATCACTCAGGATATCCCCATGGGGGAGCCTAACGAAGTCATAAGAAAAAATTATTTTATCAATATGGGAAAATCACAAGGCTTACGCGAAGGGGCCAAAATTTCTGTTTTTCGAACTGTCTCTAATCAAGATCCCTTTGACAGTAATACGCGTTACAATTTTAAGGTGCCTATTGGCGTTCTTGAAGTTGTGCACTCAGAAAGCGATGCCGCAATTACTCAGAAGCTCAGCCTGAATACTACGCAAAACACTCCACAATTTGAACTCTATGATTTCATGATTGGAGACGAAGTCAAAGTTTACGTGGAAGACTAATTTGACTGATCTTTTTTGATTCTATTGATGATGGCCACGCGCTGTTCTTTAATCATATCGCCAATAGAATCGAGCTTATCGACAATCTTTTCCAGTTTTTCGAGCAAATCTTCTTCGCTCAGACCACCCTTTTTTGCTTTAACCAAAGTCGTGGCACCAATTCCATAAGCAATAGTCAGACGATTGCTTATACTGTGCAAAAACTCTCGAAATTCTTCTATCACTTCCTGCTCATTCATTGTCCCACCATTCTTTCCCGTAATTCAATTCCGTAAAATTAATCAACTCACAACAGAGTACCTCACTTTCTATTTTTTCAAAAACAAGGTACAAAAGGTAATCTTTTCCCTTCTCCAATGAACCCCCTTTGGGACGCGTGAGAACGGATATCTTTCCAATATAACTGCCCCTTAACATCCCTTTAAAATGGAAAAATTGCCTTTCTCCTTTCCCCCCCATACACCGACTAATAACAATCATTTTTTGTTCTTTTTGCACCGCATCCTCCCTTAACCTAAAATCAGCTACCTAGGATGCATCTATAAAATTTTTTTTGCCATTCCATCTAATTAGAATTATTTTGGGCCCAAAATCTTTAAAGAAAACTTTTCTGAGAAGGACGAGGACATGTCTAAAAGAATAGAATTTCATGAGTCCGATACTATAGGTAAATTACTTATCCGCCGTGTTTCCACTTCCGCGACCCATCCGTTTATCGGTCACATAAAAAATGACACCATCGTCCAAATGAACTACCAAGAATACTTTGCACAAATTGAAAATATGTTTTGGGGAACAAAAGCTTTGGGCCCGCAAAAAGGCGATCGCCTTGCCATTATGGGGAACACTTGCAAAGAATGGCATCTTTTTGATATGACATCCATGTGCTCCAATATGGTTACTGTTCCCATCTACCACACCTACACCCCTAATGACATTCTCTACATCATCAAACATGCTGAATGTAATTACATCGCAGTTGAAGACGAAGACCAATTAAAAAAACTCAGTGGCATTATTAAAGAACTTCCTCAGCTGAAAATTATTTTCACTTTCAAAAAAATTGCATTTCGTTATCGACGCACAATCCCTGATCACATAAAAATCTTTTCCCTTCAAGAACTCATTGCGGCGGGCGAAGGACAAGCTCGTGGCACACATGAGCAATTCATTGAAGAAATAGAGAATCAAGATCCCAGTTCAATCGCTTCCATCATTTATACTTCAGGAACAACGGGAGAACCCAAAGGTGCAGTCATCACCCATAAGGCAATTTGCCATATGCTAAAAAACGTAGACACGACGATCAAAGATGTGCTCAATAACGAAGATCGGATTTTAACTTGGCTGCCTCTTTCCCATGTTTACGGACGCGCAGACTCCCTTATGTTCATCCCTTTTGGCTGGGAAATGATTTTTGCCGAAAGCCTCGAAAAACTTTCCCTTAACTTGCAGCTTGTAAAACCAACGATCCTACTTGCTGTGCCTCGTATTTTTGAAAAAATTCATGCCAAGATTATTGAGAAAATGGACAAAGGCCTACTACCCAAAAAGGCTATTTTTGAATGGGCCCAAAGAATTTCAACGTCCTACCATGATCAACTCTCCGAAGGAATTAATCCCAGCAATAAAGATAAACTGCAACACCAGATGGCCAAAAAAGCTGTTTGGGAGAAAATTTATAAAGGCCTAGGCGGACGAATTCGTTTTGTCATTTCCGGAGGCGCTCCACTTAACCCAACCCTCATGAAATTTTTGCGAAATGCAGGTCTTAATATTGCCGAAGGATATGGACTTACCGAGACAATTGCTCCTTGTACACTTAACCCCCTTCACGCACCAGAGCCAGGCAGTGTAGGAATGCCCTTAGGGGATGTTCAAATAAAATTTGATGAAGATGGTGAAATTCTCATCAAATCAGAAGCACTTTTTTGCGGGTACCACAAAAGAGAAGAAGATACACGTGAAGCCTTTACCGAAGATGGCTTCTTTAAAAGTGGCGACATCGGAGAATTCAACGAAGCAGGCTATCTCAAAATTACAGATCGCAAAAAAGATATCATCATCACTGCCGCCGGGAAGAATGTGGCACCCCAAAAAATTGAGAATATGCTTAAATTGCAAAAGCATATCTCACAAGCGGCCGTGGTGGGCGACAAGAGAAAATATCTAGTTTGCCTCATTGGAATAGAAAAAGAAGATCTCAAAGATAAACTAGGGCAATTAGGGCTCGCCAAAACCTGCTCCTATGAAGAGATGGCCGAAAACCAAAAACTTAGATCACTCATCTGGAGAGATATAGAACGAGTCAACGGAGAGCTAGCACGCTTTGAGACCATTAAAAAGTTTATCATTATTCCTGAGCCCGTGACCGTTGAAACCGGCCTCTTAACCCCATCTTTGAAAATTAAGAAAAAAGTCCTTATAGAACGCTATGCAGAAAAGATAGAAGACCTTTATCCAAAAGAAGAAAGTTTATTTAGTTGACTCTCTTCAAAAAATAAGACATAAATGACGGTACTAAATTTAGGATCTCGTTTGGACGGAGTAAAAAATGGCCAGAATTACCATTGAAGACAGCCTTGAGCATGTAGAAAATCGTTATGAGCTTGTACACCTTGCTGCAAAAAGAGCAAAGCAACTCAGAAATGGTGATGATTCACTTGTAAAAAGCAAAAATAAAGAAATCGTAACAGCTCTTCGCGAAATTGCTGCCAAGAAAATCCAACACACAACAATCGAAGAATACGATTCAGACGAGTTCTAATTACTCGTCTGAAAAGCTTTCTCCTTCAATAAAATCGGAAATACTGGCATCAACAGTTTCTTTATCTAATTTTAGTTCAAGCTGATTTCTCATTTCGTCGAGATTTAAAAGACGATCTTTTTTAGCCTCAGCACTATTCGCCTCAGCTTTTTTGCCTTTACACGCGCGCTCAACAACGGCTTGCTTGCGCATCAAATCTTGAAACCTCTTACTCTCACTAAAAGGAATTGTATCGCAAGCCTTATTAGAAGCAGCTGAACCTCCAAGCTCATGACGACAATTAAGATCATTGATGAAGGTCTTTATTCTTCCAATATGCGCATCAACTAGTGGAGCAGAGTTAATAGCATTCGATTTAACTCTCTGTTTATGATCTTTTCTCCAATCATTATTAATGAAGGCACGTTCAGCTCTCAACTTCTCTCTCATTTCCTTAGCCGTTTTTTTATCTTCCTTACTTAACTCCTCTTCATTGAGTCCTGAAATTTCCTTAATATCTTTTCCAGAAAGCAAATAATCATCACGCTTAGGTTTGTTTTTTAGCTCTTTTTTGTAACTTGCATAATGGATAATGCTTTTAATTGTGTTGACACGCTCACGCTGCTGCTGCTCAACATTAAAAACATATGAATTTTTGACCATTGCAAAGCGATTTAACAACTCCAATTTTTCCTCTGGATTTAAATCCACACGCGCATTAACCTCTGCAGCCAATTTAGCAAAGTCAGCCTCAATTTCCGAAACCCGCTTTTGGGCCAAAGACTCTAAAGCTTCCAATTCTTTTTGCGCCTTGGACTGAAAATCTTTGGCGCGAATTCCTTTGTAGAAGAACTTATCGTCTTCTTCTTCATCACCTGTAATAAAGGGGTTTTCGCGATGGAGCAGAAGCTTTCCATCGACAATTCTCAAAATTTTACCATTATATGGTGCACATCCCTTTAAATTTTTACAATCATCTTTGAACTGCTTGACGGTATCCAAGACATAAAGCGCATTACGCTTGTTTGCCTCTTTTTCTGAGTGCACATACGAAGTAACGATTTCCTTTAACTCCTCTCCAAAATTTTTCTTTTTCTTCTGAGCAGCCGCCTCAAGTGTGGCATCAATATAATCTGGCGCAACAATCACCAATGTATCTCTCAAATCTGCCATTTGATATTCAAGAAAAAAGACACTATCCAAAATATGATTGAAGTATCCGCAAAGAGCATCTTTTCCCTTCATTCCATTAAAAGAAAGCCCATCAAACTGAAGAGCTTTTTGCATATTAGCTGCAAGCTCAATTTTTTCCTGAATTTCTGTTTCAATTGGAGTAAGTGAATTAATCATACAAGCAAAGGTTTCTCTACTTTGATCATCCTTGGCCATAGCCATTTGCCCTTCCAGTCTCTTTTTAAGTGCATCTACAACATCCTGAGAGAGCCCTGTATTTTTCTGGTAAACATTTGCAACTGCCAACATTTCATCAAATGTCGTTCCCGATTTTTCAAAGAAAGAAATCATTTTATCGAGTTCTGATTCTAATTTCCCAATTTTTTCTAGGTGTGAGTCATATTTGGACATAGCTGCAATAAAAAGCTTTTTCTGCTCCTCTAAGGTCATATTATTGCCTTTCAATTTGCGGATCAAAGCCCCCATGCCTTTAACGACTCCATCCAGAGCTAAATTTACAACCCCAGATGTCAAAGTCTTGATGGCAACAGCAGAGGCAAAAGTAAGAGCAGCCTTTTCTGGAGAGGAAAACATTTCCGCGAAAGTTCCCGTAACTGTTTTTACGTCTCCAGTGATTCCCTCGACATTTGAAGTGATGCCATCAACATTGCCAAAAAGTTTTTGAATGTCTTCAGGAGTAATTGCACCAGTCAAGTCATTAACATTTCCAATAATCGAATTAATTCCATCCATGTCAAAATCTTTGAGGTACTGATCAACTGTCGCACTCGCCGACTCTAAGTTTTGCAAAGTTTTATTGATGCTCTCTTGATCGATATTATTGATAAAATCATTGGCTGAGGTAATTAAATTATTGGCATTACTTATTGTACTATTTAGCCCTTCCATATCAAACTGACTAACCTTTCCATCCAAGTCCTGCAAAAGAGTGTTCCCATTTGCAAACATAGTATTAAGCTCTTGAACATCCAACTCCGAAATTTTTTCAAAACTCTGTTGAGCTGCAGCCATCGTGGAATTAAGTTGATTCATATCCATTTGGGCCATCGTATTCATTGCATTTTCTATGGAAGAAAAAGTTGCATTCACTTGTTCAACATCCAGCTCAGACATTTTATTCATCGCACCCTCAATAGAGGCCATCATTGAATTAGCCTGCTGCACATCAAGATTTTCAAGGTTGCGCATTACCGATTCGACAGACTCTAAAGTTCTGTTCACCTGATTGGTATCAATATTGGCAATATTGTCCGCAGCTCCTTGCATTGAGGCGAGAGTTTTATTTAATTGATCAGTATCAATGTTGCTAACATTACTCATTGCTCCTTCGGTTGCGGCCATGGTGGAATTAATCTGATCCATATCAAGTTTTTGGAAATGCTCACTTGCCGCCGTTACGCTCTTCGATGCTTCCACAATGGAATTCCAATCAACTGTCCCTAAAGTTGCCAAAGCCTGCATCCCAGCACTGTAGTCATCTGCCCCAGAACTTCCTCCAGAACCAGTTGTCCCTCCCCCAAGTGGCCATGGAAGAATCTGAGCATGAGCAGAAGAGATTAGAGAAATATTTTTCCATGCTTTATGCAAGTTTAAAGAAGAAATACTCTTAGGAAAACTATGATGGAGATCAAAAGAACGCTCCATCAAATAAGCACCAAGGATTTCTGTCTCTAAATTTAGCGTCTTTGCATAAGATTTGCGGTACATGGCCATAGCATAACGAATTGTTTTTTCTTCCTTGCGCACAAAAAGACGAACTATTCTTCGCGCCTTGCTCCAATAGGAATTATAAATAGTAATACCATCCTTTGAAACTTCGCGTGCTTGAATAAAAGTGGGAATTTGTAACAACTCAGCATATTCTTTTGCTAGATATGCAGGATCAAAATTTTTCCCCGAAAGATTAGGTATCACACCAAAAGAAATCGATCCTATATTCACAAAAGTGCCACGATAAAAAAGCATGCGATCTAATTTGGTTGCATATTCTTTTCCATTTTTTGTGTAAATGGTTTTGCCGGGATAGATAAGACAATTTTGCAAAAAATTTGATTCCTGCTTTTTGACAATTGTGAGGTCTGAAGTTTTCATCGCCAAGGCTGGAAAAGTAAATAGTAGAGTCCAAGCAAGAAAAACACTCAAAATTTTTTTGCAACACATAAATTGTCTCCTCAAAGGGGGAAATATCTCCTTTCTTATCGGCTAATTATCTGATTTTCTTGAGGATCTTAGAAAGGAGCGAGCAGAAAGCCCGCTCCTAATTTCAACTACTTAACTAGTGCTATTTTTAAAACTTCATCAAAATGTTTAACAGGATAGAATTTAATTCCTGCCCTGTGTCTTTCAGGAACTTCTTTGAGGTCTTTTTCATTCTCATAGGGTAAAAGAATGGTCTTAATTCCTGCCCTTTTGGCGGCCAACACTTTCTCTTTAATTCCACCAACAGGCATAACTTTTCCGGTCAAACTGAGTTCCCCAGTCATTGCCACCGAAGACTTAATTCTTCTTCCTGTCGCCAGAGAATAGAAGGCTAAGGCCATGGTAATCCCCGCAGAAGGACCATCTTTAGGCGTCGCTCCAGCAGGCAAATGCAAATGTATTTCATGCGAAGCAAGGAAATCATTTTCAATGGCACGCTTTTGTTCTTCGAGCTGCTTCTGCCCCTCTTCACCTTTTTTCTTCTTCTCTTTACTCAAAGCTTCTGCTGTTTCACCTTGTAAAAGCTGGCGAACATAAGAATAAGCAATAGTTGCTGATTCATTCATCACATCACCGAGCTGACCAGTTAAGCGAAAACCTTTCCCTTCCAAAGCAATCGTCTCAATACTTAAAATGGCTCCACCATAAGCGGTCCAAGCAAGACCTGTGACAACACCTGCAGGAAGATTCTTTTCCGCTTTTTCTGATTGATAAACAATAGGTCCAAGATATTGCTCAAGCTCATTAGGCTTAGGCGCAAATTTTTTCGCTTTCTTTTTGCCGCGACTCACTTTTTCAAGGGCCGCACAACGACAGAGTTTTGCAATTTGCTGCTCCATCACACGCACCCCTGGCTCACGTGCATAATCGGAAATCATTTGCTTCATAACATCATTGGAAATTTGAAAATCGGCATTCGTCAAACCGTGCTTTTTAAGCTGCTTGGGGATAACCCAACGGCGACAAATCGAAACCTTTTCCTCAATGGTATAGCCGGATAATTCAATAATCTCCATTCTATCCAAAAGAGCCTCAGGAATACTGCCAATATAGTTTCCTGTCGCAATGAAAAGAACTTTAGACAAATCGAAAGCCACATCTAAATAGTTATCAATAAAAGTGCTATTTTGCTCAGGATCCAAAACTTCCAGAAGAGCAGATGCGGGATCTCCCTGAAAAGATTGCCCTAGCTTATCGATTTCATCCAACATAATAACAGGATTATTCACTTTCACCCGCTTCAAAGCCTGCAAAAGCTTTCCGGGCATGGCACCAATATAAGTCCGACGATGCCCCTTGATCTCCGCTTCATCGCGCATACCACCAAGACTAAAGCGATAAAACTTTCGCCCTAAAGCATCAGCAATACTTTTCCCCAAAGAAGTTTTTCCTACTCCTGGAGGCCCTGCCAAACAAAGAATGGTTCCATCGTAATTGGGTCTCAACTGACGAACGGCCAAAAATTCCATAATGCGACGTTTCGCTTTTTCCAAACCATAATGATCACGCTCTAAAATTTTATGGGCGCGCTCAATATCCATATTTTCCTTAGTACCAATATCCCAAGGAAGATCAATCATCCAAGTCAAATAGGTTCTAACGATGTTGTATTCTGGACTGGCATCGGGAATTGACTCCAAACGCTCCAGCTCTTCTTTGATTGCATTCATCGCCTCTTCTGGAATATCTCGCCCAGCCAAATCTTCTTTGATTTTCTTTAAATCGCGGGCCTTATCATCCTCTTCCATTCCCAACTCTTGGCGAATAACCTTAAGTTGTTCTCTAAGAAAATACTCTTTTTGATATTTATTAACTTTATCATTCACTTCATCGCTAATTTTCTTCTGAATATCAGCAACATCTTTTTCGCGCTTAAGATAGACAAGTAGTTTTCCAAAACGCTTTTTAACAACCAAGGTCTCCAGAAAATCCTGTGCTTCTGGAACATCCAAAGATAGCGCAAAAGCGACTAAATCGGCCAATGCTCCAGGAGATGGAGAATTCAGCATGGCCAACTTCATTTCCTCATTGAAATAAGGATTTATCTCGGAAAGCTTTTTCACCTGATTAATAATCGAGCGTGTATAAGCATCCAACTCCTCGTCACTTTCACTGATGTCATCAAAAACTTCTGTTTTTGTTACAAGTAGAGGCTCTTCTTGCATAAATTTAATTGCTCGATAGCGCTTCACTCCATGAACTAAAACATTTACCGATCCATCCGGAAGTTTCAGCTTCTTAACAATTTTACAAAGAACACCTACTGTATAAATATCTTTGCCTCTTACTTCCTCAATTGATGGTGGCATTTCATCTAAGTTTTCCTTGAACTTCACTAAGTTCAAAGCAACATAGCCCGTCGCCGAAAGATGTGCATCCAATTCTGGAGTGTACTTATCCTCTCCTAAAATAATTGGAGCAATCATTCCTGGAAAAATAGGACTATTCACAATTGGAATAATCACCACTTCCTTGGGAAAAACTTTGGGAATTTCATCTGTTTCTACATCTGCTGGCGCAGCAACTCTCACTTCGATTTCATCTGAAGCATCATCGTCGTAACCAATCATGTTCTCGTCCTTATTTTACTTGATATCAATGACCAATCTTCCTGGATTTTTAAGATAAAAAACATCCACTTTGGCATTTTTCTTGAAATTAACTTCCACAGGAAGAGCATCGCCCCCCACTGCAAATACATCTACTGTTTTCACAAATTCACTATTTCGAATTGGAGATAAATTTTCAGATAAAGTTGTATTGAAAAAGTCCAGGTACAACTTATTTGACTGATCCTTGCGACCATAAAGGCGCGGAATTGAATTTGTATCAAAGTCAAAAACTAATCTTTCATAAGAGGAAGACTTAGAAAAATGGCGCCGAACTCTCAACAGTTTTACCGCCGTATGATTATCTTGATAATGAAAAATACCTCGGTCGATATAGACCGATCTTTTTTTAGCAACAAGCTTCCAAATTCTTTCCTGAAAAAGATTTTGCCCCAATACGGTTGTTGAAATAAAAAACAATGAAATGATAAAAATAAGATATGATTTTTTCATACCTTTAATTATGCCTGATATTTCACAGTTTCCAAGAAAAAAGCTTAGGGGCAGGTCGTAAAATCAACAAGCTCATCATCAATCCGACCATGAGTGAAACAATCAAACCCAAAGGACCACCAGTCCCTCCACCAGAAGAAGAACCCCCAATTGTCCCACAAGTGGGCAGTATAGATTTTTTATCATCTGAAACAGAAATACCGCCAGCAGCCTCTTCATCTTTATTCGACAGATAAGCGCTATTGGAACGGGTTCCCTGTGCATCAGGACAATAACGATTATCAAAATAATCATTATTTGTAAGACTATTCACCCAAGCGGAAGACGATGCTGTTTTCAAATTAACGCTCAGCATATATTTGAATTTTCCATCCAAATAGTGTGCTGCTCCAGGAAAATACTTATCGTTCAATAAGGCATCTGCATCATCATCACTTGCAGTTGCAAGCTCTGGCACAAGTTCAATCTCAAATACATTATCAAAAGAGGCACTTGATAAAGACCCCTTATAAGAAAGAACTGTATCCGACATTAGACCAGTAAATGCATCTTCAATAGAGCGCTCAAGCAATAAATCACCGTCCCTATAGATCTTCATTTTTAGGTTAAAATTAGAAAATAGCTGATAGGAAACAACATTCACTTCTAACAAATAATTTTGCGGCAACAAAAGATCTGCATCGCTTAAATCAACTAGATAGTGGTCTAATCTCTCAGCACTGTCTGCTGAAAAGAAGAAGCCTGTCACTGCGGCCATCCCTTTCTCTTTTACAGCATCACTCAAATCATACTCTAAATCAGTTCCTCCTAACTTACTTTCCTTTGCTTCCAAAGGAACAGCATAATTGCAGCGAATACTAATCTGGCCAAGATCAAAAGATGATTCAGTAACGGTCAAGGCCACTTTTTGCGGAAAACCTTCATATGTTGAACCACAGCGATTTACAAAAGATCCTTGGTAATCTCCTCCTGCACAAAAATCGTTTGCCACAGACAAATAATACTCAGGGAGAACAGAGGGGTAGCGTAAGGGTCTCACATAAACATAGAATGCTTCCCCCAACGGCAATGCTGATATTTTAAAAGAGCCATCATCATCAGTAATTGTTCCCGCAATAACTTCGCCAGAAGAGGCAGAAACAAGCTCAACATAAGCTCCAAAAACACCAATGCGATCGGCTCCCCCAATAACAGTTCCAGTAACCTCCCCCTTATCATAAATAGCTCCTGCATATAGCTGAGCTAATCCCGCAACATCATCAGAATGAACAGAATCTTGTCCTGCAAATGATTCATAAAACATTGTAGAGGCTAAAGTATCGCTATGATCCAGCCCCAAGAAGTGTCCCATCTCATGAGTAATTACCGATGGCATATAGATTGTCGATGTTTCTAGATTCGCCTCTGATACATCATTCACAAAATTGAAATAGCCATCATTTAGAATAATATCTGCTTCATAAATGCGCCCAGTTGAAACAGAGTATGCAACTTTGGTAATTCCCACAACGTGAGGCGCAATCGTCAGCCCCTCTTGCTGTAGAACAGAGTTTGTCGAAAAAGAAATGGTGTTGCGATACTGAGAGCTTGAATACAAATTATCACGCACCTGCACTTTAACCGGAGAAACAGCATTCCATTCACTTGCGGAATGCTGAGTCGCCTCAAATAACTGGGATTTTTCAGGATCAGTTGAAGTGTTTACGACATCTAAATATAAAGAGTCTCCCGATGCTGCATTCCAAATAATATTCTTCCCACTCGAGTTCAACATATGAGAGAAGGCCCACAAAGGGGAACTAATCAACAAGGGAAGCAAATAAGCAACAAGGCGCTTTAGCATCAGCCTTTCCTTCTCGCGAAATACGTCATTACAAGACCCATAGATGCCAATAACAATAAAGGCCAAAAAATCTCAAAAGGTTTTCCATCTCTTGAGAGAACAGCTTTAGAACCATGCGGCTCACCTGAAGCAATTTCTCTGCTATTGCCCAAAAACTCAGCATCTGCAATTTCCGATTGGACTTTATTCACGGAACGACTATAGCTTTCATAGCTAACAACTGTTCCAAATTCTTTTTTCATTTCGTATCTAAAATTTTCATATGAGATATTTCCAAGGCGGGGATGATTGGGAAAGACTGCAGACTTTAAAAAAGTTTGTCTTCCTTCTTGAACAATATGATACTTCGCCATTCCAAGATTCAAAGGCCAGTATCCAAATTTACCCTTCTTCAGAAGCAAAACAGACTCTTCTCCCTCTTTAAAGGTAGAGGTTCCACTAATTTTATAATTAATATCTCCCCAAACACCTCCAGGTTGAAGAATTTTTATCTCACGCCCAGCAAAAGGCTTTAACTTTATCCCCGCAACTTCACGAATTTTGAAAGTCAATTCTGTTACGACTTCTCCACTAGGAAGCTTTTTGTACAAATGACTTAAATAAACCCCTCTCACCACTGCATCAGCCTCTCTGAGCTGTTTATCAATGGGAACAGCAAAAAAGCTAGTCGCAAAACTCACTTTAATTAGAAAGGCAACTAAGATTAAAATCACAAAAGTTTTCATAAGCTCATCCTAAAGAATAAAGTACCTCACTATACTTGTCGGATAATACGCAAAATACTTGAGCAAAAATGTTGATTATTAAACGAATGCTAAGCAGGGAAGCCCTCAAGCGCAGACATTCCGCCCCCCCTGGAATATCGCTGATTCACGCATATTGGGCGCTCTATTGTCACACATTACATCCTGTAAATCGCCGACTCCAACGCATCCTGCTCCCGTCGGCATACATTACATCCTGTAAATAAAAAGGCCCGCTGGGGGGCGGGCCTTAAGGGTTTCGAGGTTTGGGTTTTGGGGTTTAAAAAATTAAGTCGCTGACCTAATTTCTACTAATTTGATCGGGTATTTTGAAAAATACTTGAGTAATTTATTCGGGAAAAGTATCCAGAAACAACAAAATCCAGCACTTGCGTGCTGGATTTCTGTATATAAAAAGCAATTCGGAAGATTAACGCTTGGAAAATTGGAAAGAACGACGAGCACCTGCTTGGCCGTATTTCTTTCTCTCAACCTTTCTCGCATCACGAGTAAGGAACCCTGCTTTCTTCAAAGTAGGACGAAGACTAGGATCAAGCTTTTCAAGTACACGAGCAATACCCAAACGGATAGCACCAGCTTGTCCAGTATTTCCACCACCAATAACATTGATAGTTAGATCGTATTTCCCTGCCAAGTTAACAAGCTTTAGAGGTTGCTCAATAACAAGACGATGAATCCCATTTGGGAAATATTCTTCGAAGCCTCTCTTATTAACTGTGATTTTACCATTACCATTAGCCACATAAACTCTAGCAATAGATGTTTTTCTCTTGCCAACAGCATGTGATTCGTAAGTCTTACCTTTTGCCATTTTCCACTTCCTTAATTAGCACTTGATAACTTCAGGCGACTGAGCAGCATGTGGGTGCTCATTTCCAACATAAACTTTTAGCTTGGTTAATTGTTGTCTTCCAAGACTTGTTTTAGGCAACATACCTTTTACAGCATTCATGATAACCAACTCTGGGTGTTTATCAAGCTGCTCTTGAGCTGTTCTTTCTTTCAAACCACCAATGTGATTTGTGTGCCAATAATAAACCTTGTCTTCTAACTTCTTCCCTGTGAAACGAATTTTTTCACAATTTGTTACAACAACAAAATCACCAGAATCAGTGTTAGGTGTATAACTAGGTTTACCTTTTCCTCTTAAAAGATCTGCAATCTTAGTTGCAAGTCTGCCTACAACAAGATCTGTAGCATCAATTTGATACCATTTCTTATCGGCATCTTCCTTCCTCAATACGAACGACTTCTGCTTGTACATAACGAACCTTCCATAAAAATATCAACTTAAAACATAAGTAATGGCTCTTATATAAAAGAATACCCCTTTAAGTCAAGGGCCATCTGGCCATTTTTTCAACAATTTAGAAAAACCCTATTGACACACCGAGTCTTCCGGGGGATTCCAGTGACCCATCTGACAATTTTTTGCGGTGAAGCTTCACCCCATAATCCAAAGAAATAGACCCAACAGGGGTAATATACTTACAGCTAAGCCCCACGGAGGATCTAAATGAAAAAGGATTAAAGGAATCGAGATAAAGTTTTCCCATATCCAAAAATAAACCGAGCGCAACCTGATCATTAAAGAAATAGCGCGGCTCAATTTTTAAATTATTAAAATACACTTTTTCAGTGACTGAGTGTTCCCTAATATCTTTACCGTCACTCATACGATTAATTTCAACATCGTCAAAACCCCTCACATTATCAATTCCGGACAAGCGAAACACTTTAATGTTGGGAATACCAAATTCGTAGCCGTCACTATCTGGTGCATTTTTTGATAAATTTTCAGCAAGTCCTGCGGCCCAAGAAATAGCCACCGTTCCACGAGAAAATGGAATATAAAAATAATTTCTCATCACAACTCGGTAAAAATTAATTTCCCGATTACCCGAAGATTGAGAGAAAAAGTAGGGATGAGCATATTCAAAAGAAAGCGCGGATAAACCACCTTTAGATGGATTTAAAACATCATTTCTCCAATCAAAAGCAATCCCTGGAACTAAAGCTCCAATGCGAAAGTCCCCTCTGTCTTCCTCTTGAGTTGCATCAAACTGAGATATGTATTCATATTGATGTTCCAAAGAAAGCGTAAACTTTTTACCTAGTTTTTTCGTCAAAAGATTTTGAATACGCCAAATATTGGCATCAAATGAATAAAATCTTTTTCTCTTGAAATCAGCCCCAACGGTATAACTAGCAGGAAGTCCCCAAATATAGGGTTCGGAAAACATCGTGTTAAAATCATATTCTAATAGCGGATTTTCTTCACTGCGACGTCTCGAATCAAGTCCCGAATAATTCAAACGTCGATTGGTTTCCCCACGCAATCCTAAAGTCTTGCCACGCCCTCGCCAATTCGTATTAGAAACACCTCCGGCTAAACGCAAGCCTAAATCAGTTCGATAGCCTGGAGCAACCTCTAACACAATGGAATGCCTTTCTTGCACAGATATTAAAAGATCTGTTCGTCCCTGAGAATCAATTGTTTCTTGAAGCGGAGTAATGAGGATATTAGAAAAAAGACCCAAATTTTCCAGCGATGATCTCAAATTTTGTAGAGATGAGGGAGTCAAAATATCTCCCTTTTTAAGCTCCACTTCTCTCACGATAATTTCAGGATCCGTTTTTTTGTTTCCAGAAAGTAAAATACTATTCAGAATAATTTTCTCTCCTAATTCAATAGCAATACGCAGATGAACTTTCTGATAGTCGGCAGAATAAACAAGATTCTCTCCGACCTCAAGAGGTACAACTTGAGCAAAATAGTATCCTTGCTCTCTAATTTGTTGGATAAATAAAGAAATTTTTTCATCCAAAATAAGTGGATTGAAGATATCTCCACTTTTTAAAGAAAATTCTTTATGTAACTCGTCTGGCACACCTTCAAAGGAAACTTCATCTATTAAAACCTGAGGGCCCTCTGTTATTTGAAATTTTAATTCCACCCTGGAATTATCCGCAGAAAAAGCAGGATGCGATGCAAAGACCTTTACAAAAATAAAACCTTTTTCAACATACTTCTTTTTTAGATCATTTACAAAAACATCAATAGCGGCTTCATCAAAGTTTCCGTGCTGCACAATGTCTGAATCAAGATCATAAAATAAATCCTCCAATTCAGAACTTGCAAAAAAATTATTTCCCTCAAAAATGATTTCACCAAGACTAGTACTCTTACCTTCTTGTATCGTTACAAAAAAGCGGCGTTCTTTTTCTTTGGCAAGATGATCATACCATTTTTCCTCTCGCACTTGAATTTGCGCACGAAATAAAGAACGGCGCTTATACATTTCATAAATCATATCACGCACAATCTCTGCGACATTTCCCTTTTTATATTCACGCAAGCTCTGCTGAATGGCCCCCATTAACTGACTGCGATCAAATAATTTATTCCCAAAAAAATCAAATGCGAATTTTTCACCAGAACTAACGGCAAATAATAGGCGCACATGAGTATCGTTAATATCCTCTTTCCCCAAAAATTCAAAAGAAGAATGATAATATCCTTGCTGAAAAAATTCGACTCGAATTCGATCTAGCTCGGTTTTAATTTGGGCAACATCGTATCCTTTACCAATAAAGGCTAAAATTCGCCGCTGCACCAACTGCTTCCAGCCTGAACCACCTGTTCCTCCTCTAAAAATAAGCTTGTAATCCTTAATCAGAGTCTGCTTTCCTGGGGTAATATTGAATGTTAAATAAACTCCATCACTTGTCTTCACCTTTGAAACTTGAATTTCATGAGACCAAAATCCTCGGTCCTGTAAATAAGATGAAATGACTTCAAGAGTCTTATGGAGAATTCTAGGACGAAAAGATACTCCCTCCTGTAGCGACAAAAGATTTGAAGGCAAAATGTCCTTCACTCCCCCTGCAACATAAACAATGTCTATCTTTTTAATAATGGGCAAGAAGCCAACCAAAATTTGTAATTGATATCTTCCGTGAACCTCTTTAACTTCATACGAAAAATAATCCATTGCATCTGGCTTCAGCAAAACATCTAAATGCTTACGGAAATGTAGCTCTGAAGAATACTTACGAATAAGAGAGCTCGCTCGACTGCGAAACTCATCACAGTCTTCACTTGGTTCGCACTTAATTATAACTTCTGAAATTGCAAATTCTGCGGCAAAAGTGAATTTGCCGGTTCCCAGAATAACAACCATTAAAAAGAAGAGCTGCAGCACTCTAATCACTCAAATGTTCTCCTAAATTTAATATCAACACCCAAAGATCGCCCCGTATTATCATCTGTTGTTTCACTCCCGGTTTTCATTTCATAAATACCTGTCGCGATGACATTGTCTTTTAATTGGTAATTAAGGTTCATTTTTTGTTTTTGTTCATCTCCCCCCAGAGAAGAAGAAATCGTCATATCCATCTTCGTATTAATTTTTTTGCGCACTTCAACCTTAGTGACCGATCGAATCCCTGAACTAGAACCGTTTCCGCCCACACTACGCCCCTCTAAAAAACTATCTTCCGATTGATCAAACTCTGGCGCAAGCTTAAGTTTTAAACCAAAAAACTCATCTAATGTTTTATTTAAGCCAAATTGCTCTAACAACAAGGAGCCAACTCCTGCAGACGTTAAATTTTCCCGATCACGGTCCTGTAGGCCCTTAGAAATCTCAGAGGTATATCCGAGAACGAGCAAGGAAACAATTTCATTAGAAGGTAAAACGGGATCAGACTGCAGCTCCAACTTAAATCGATCACTAGGCCCAAATACTTTCAACAATATTTTATAATCGGCAATCGTTGTTGAGGCTAAGAGATCAATTGTGGGATTTAGCTCACTGCCACCATTAAAAAATAGATCAGATTTGGAAACAACAAATTCATTCCCTTTAAAATATAAACGACTGTCTCCCGATATTGCAGAAAGTTTTCCTTTTAGACTAGGAGAATCAACAGAACCAATAACAGACATATCTCCCATAATTCCCATATTCATCATGCGATTACGCACCTCGAGAGGGCGAGCTACAACAATTCGTCCATCAAGATTTAACAGTTGTGACAAAATATCTTGCTTTTTTTTGATTGGTACATATTTGAGTTTTAGCTGACTTTGCTTTTGCTTAATAAATGCCTCCGGTTCATCATTAATTGATGCCCCTTGCAACGACAAATTTGTTTTAAGTAAATATGGCGGAGCATTTCCTGACAAAAGAACCTCCCCCGAAAAAGAAACAGAAGAGTTATCTGCAATTTTATAAAGCATTTCATCAAGTTGTAGACTTAAGTTAACTTCGGGCACAAGAGCAAGTTTCACTCGCCCTTGGGATGAAAACTTCCCTTGGCCCCAGACTCCATTCAAATTTTCAACAATTAAATTTTCATCTTTTACTAACAGACGAAAATTTAAATCAGTGAATTCATCAGGCAATCCCGTATAAAACACATCTACCTTTCGCCCCTCTAATTGCAAAAGATAATCGTATTCTCCATGCTCCTCCTCCAATACGAATCGGCCGCCGAGTTGTCCCCCAATACTGCCAATCTTTGGATTTAAAAACTCAAGAAAATCAGCTTGTATATTGCCTAGCGCTGAAATACTCAATTGTTTGGCCAAACGCCCAGAAGCCTCACTTGAAAAACGACCAAGCTCTCCGCCAAGGCTGATTTTCCATTTCTCGATCACTCCGTTATTTATGGCAATTCCATTTTCCTTCCCCTGCAAGGAGAGCTCCTTTCCTTTTTTTCGAAAAGAAAGCTGATATAAATTGAAAATCACATCCGAATGCGAAAGATCTTGAATATTAAACTTCCAACTTCCATCAAAAGAAGCTTCTCCCATTTTTCCATACTGCCATACATGCTCTCCAAAAAGGCTTGCTAACAACAAATTCCAGTCTTTAACCTTACCATGATACTCTACAAAAGAATTCTTTTTCGCTCGCAGGTCAATGATTCCAGATGCTACAAAAATTTTATTCATCAATGTTGAGCTAAAACTAATAACTTTTTCATCAAGCCGTAAAGATATCTTTGATGGCTCAACTCGACGATGACCGACCTTTGTCTGTTCTAAAAAAAACTCAACATCGGACGACAAATTATTAATGAGCCCTGCCCCCTTTATACTTCCCCTTATTACGCCGCTAACATTTGGAATAAGACGTCGCAAGTAAGTAAAATCAGCTAAGTCAAATTTATCAAGATCAAAAACATAACTGACATCAAGAGGATTAGTATTCAAATTCAAAAGGGCATTTCCTCTAATCTTGCCCTGATTTTTACTCAGCAAAAATTTTTCAACATTAAGATGTCCATCCTTAAAATGAAAATCAGAATGGATAGAAGAAATAAATTCATCTCCCAGCAAAATATTTTTACCAGAGACCCCCCCTTTAATAACAAGATCCTCTTTAGAAACTGGTCCATAAATATGAACATCGGCTCCCCAGCTTCCCCAAATATTGTCAGGAACATTAGCCCCTTGAAATACGGGTGCAGCAACCAGCATAATGTCACGATAATCAGCGCGGGCCATAGATACAACCAAATCTAATGTTGTCTTTTTCTGTAAATTGACATCACCATGGAATGTAATCGCTCCAGCACCAACTAGCCCTTGATATTTCTTTATCCGAATTAAATTTTGAGAAATATTATAATTGAAATCAATTTTACCAATTCCTAGAAAAT
The DNA here is from genome assembly GCA_003245675.1 of Bacteriovoracaceae bacterium. Classification (GTDB taxonomy): domain Bacteria; phylum Bdellovibrionota; class Bacteriovoracia; order Bacteriovoracales; family Bacteriovoracaceae; genus SZUA-425. Next base: position 80,723 of record QKCN01000084.1, read on the forward strand.
ATTTGTTAAAACTAGCCTCTTTTAATTCCCCTCGCAAGCCAAGTTCAAGATCCTTTCCTGCCTGCTGCTCGACAAGAAGGTCTAAAACGCCCCTTCCTTTGATATCTAATCCGACGATAGGTCCAAGCTCTTCAAGATTAACAAGTGATTTGTCGGCTTTTATAGAAAAACCTGATTCTCCAATTACACCTTGTACATTAAAAACATTCTCTCCTGCCTTTAACCAGCTCCCTATAAGAATTGACTTGTCCTTGGGCTCGATTGAAATTTGATTTAAAGAGACTTTTGGATTTTGAATAATAGCATCACCGCGAGATGATGCCCGAAAAACAAAATCAGAAATATCAAACCCCTGCTCGCTGGAAATCTTCCAATGCTTTTTATTTTTTGCCAAAACAAAATCTCCGTTGACACTTCCTTCAAGGATACTTAGCTTCTTGCCGATATTTCCTCGCAACTCTCTAAAATTCACATCCGATATAGAAAAACGATACTCACCTTCTGTCATAAAATCGTTTTTGCTGAAATCATATAGTGCAACAGAAGGCATTTGGACTTTTCCATTTTTTCCCAACCGAAGAGCAAGATCTGACCAAAACGAACCATCCTTTGTGAAAAAGCGTGAATGCAAGGACGGTATATATTCTTTGTTGTAAGATAAATCTTCTACGGATATTTCTCCCCTTAAAGAAGGAAATAAATCTCCCGCTTTCTTCTCTAGTTTGACCGTAGAAACAGCGATCCCCGAAATATCCTCCCCAAAAGTTGAAAGCTGCCTTAAATTGAGCAAAACCTGCAATTTTAAATCTGCACCTACATCTCTAAGAGATGTTCCTTTTCCAAATATCATTCCATCCATTTGCAGTGAAGATTCTCGTGAAAATACAGAGAGGCCCTGCATTTCTATATGATCGGCAAAGACTTGGGCTCCTCCTTTCAATCCGTTGATTTCACCAAGATAAGGTATATTCAACTGCAAATTGTTTCTAATTTTAAATGTACAATCTAGTGAATTAATTTGATTTTTTGAGCTAAATTGATAAACAAAAAGACTTCCCTTTTTATTCATATCAATACTGACATCAGAAATAATAAGTTCATGGATGGGCAACCCCTGTAGCTGAGCAATTATTTGCTGAGTTACTGCTTCGACTCCTTTAAATTCTTGTGCGGGGGCTCCCGTCTCTTGCTCTTTCTGCAAGAATACGCCCCCCATGAGATGTACTTTACTTAGATCAAAATTTTGGAATCGCCCTATAAATGGATTGAATTCCACACGAAGCGCTTCGAGATTTAAGTTCCAATTTTTATGATAAAGATTAACTTTACTTAACTCAATGCCAGGAGGAAACAAGCTTAAATCCATTTTGCTAAAAGAGACCTCTGCTTGATGGCGAGACGAAAAATGCTGAGTGATCTGCTTCGAAATAAATGTCGAAAATTGACGAGAACTCAACACCTGCCATAATACACTTACGGAAATGATAACGAGAGATAAAAATAGTAATAATACTGAATTCAAAGATCTCACAAAGGAGGCTCCCTATTCGAAAGTCTTTGAATTTTTAATACCGTTAAACGATAATTTCGCTCAATTCTTTCGACATGCTTGTAACAAGCAAGAGCTCCTTGTTTATCATTAATGAGTTCTAAAAGCTCCCCTTCTAGATAGACAAATGTCAATTCCTCTTCTTTATTCAAGGGGAAATCGTATTTAATTTGCTCTAGGCAATCGAGAGCTTCTCTTATTTTATGCTGCTCGCGCAAAACAGAAATTTTCAAATAAAGAGCATCTAATTTTTCCGTTATATTATTGTCTGAAATCTTCTTTTCCATTTCCAAGAGTAGGTGAGTGCACAAATCAAAAAATGCCATACTAAAAAATACACCTACGTAGTCCTTTAATTCTCTAAAAGAAGACTCTTCCCACATTCCAGCCTTCAATTTATGGATAAACTCTCTTTCTGCCCAATCCCAATTCCATTGATTCAAATCTTCATGTCCAATGCATTCAATTCCTAGCTCCTTCATTTTTTCTTCGACAGTGATGCTCTCTTCTTCTTGAGAGTCATTCTGGGAAAATTTTTGGATAATTGAACTATCAGGAGCCAATTGCAAAAGACGATCATAGGCCCATTGCCAGTTTTCACTATTTGTCTTTTTATGCCAAAATAAAACATAGCGCTCTAGAGTCTTTACTTCGCTTTCTCTTCTTTCAACATTTCTTCCATTTAAAGCAAATAAATCTTCATCTGCAGAATTTTCAGGAAGAAACTGCGTCTGATATTGCTCATTTTTCTGCCCTGCTTTACTCTGCAAACTTTCCCAGCTCTCATCAAAAGGAAATTGAATGCTCAAATTCTGTTTTGCTGCCCATGCTGAAATAAAAGATAATGCATCACAGTCTCCTATGATCACATACCAAAGAGCAATGTAGCATATTCCCCATGAGGGACTTCGATCAAGTAGCAAAATCTCAATGATTGTTTTTTCGATAGCTTTAATAACTTCGTAAGAATATTTTCTTTTGTACGAAAGAATAAAATTTTCAACCCAGGCATTTTTGATAAAACGTTTTAAAATGAATTTATTATAAACAAGAGGAATAAAGTCTTTAGCATTTTCTTTTTCTAAATGCCCCAATAGACTTCCGTAAAATCGTTGCTCCACTAAAAAAGTATTGTGGTTGAATGGCTGTAATTCATTAGAGCTTAGCAAAGTATCGCCAAATTGATTTGCACCATCAGCATCTCCATCAAATAGCGCCAGTTTAAAATAATCAAGTACCAGCTCCTCCTGAGCCTCCTCGCCATTCGATATCAGGCTTTTTAATTCCTCCAATAGTTTTCGCTGGAGACAATAATCAAAGAGCTTCTTTTTCCACTTTTTTGCCAGTGCGATATTACCGGTCCGAAAACTAAGCTCCATCAAAGTTTCTATGACTCTTTTTTTGTTTTTTATAAAATTCAAAGACTGACTTCTCTCAACAAGCTCACCAAAAATCCTCAACGCTTGATCATAATTCTTATTGGCACGCAAAAATTCGCCATACTCCCACAGAATATCTAGCTGAAATGAAAGAGGATAATTGTCCAAACAAAGCTTTAGCAAAGCTTCATAAATCTGCTTTTTTTCATCAAAAGATGGGTCCAATTGACGTGCATTTTTAAACAGTAAATCCACTGCCTCTTTATAACGCCCATCTGCAACTAAAGTTTTTGCCTTTTCTAGCGCGCTCAATTTCAAACCTTTGAAATTACTAAAATGTTAACACTATAATTTTACCTTATTTTGATGATAAAGATGAAAAACGCAATATTTGCCGCTCATTAATCATGAAATATGATGTGATATTTTGGTCAGAGGTTTGAAATAAAAAAGCCCATCTGAACGATGGGCTTTTTTTATTGGACTATTTTTATCAAAAATTATTTTTTTACACGCTCAACATATTCTGCAGTACGGGTATCAATCTTTAAAACTTCGCCCTCATTGATAAAAAGAGGAACACTCACTTGAAGTCCTGTTTCCAAAATGGCTTTCTTCTGACCACCTGTTGCCGTATCCCCCTTAAGGCCAGGGTCTGTTTGAGCAACTTTCAACTCAACAAAATTGGGAAGTTCCAAAGAAATTGGACGGTCATTGTAGTACAAAATGAACAATTTAATTCCCTCTTGAAGATAGTTTTTGCAATCACCAACAGAATCTTCTCTCAACGCAACTGTTTCATAGGTAACCTGATCCATAAAGTGATAGCCATCTGCATCTGTATAAAGAAATTCCATCTCTTTTTCTTCTAGATCTGGCTTTGGAAATGTATCAACACCTGATTTAAATGTTCTTTCAATGACTAACCCTGTTTCAAGGTTTTTAAGCTTAGTTTTTACAAAAGCAGACCCCTTACCTGGATTAACATGCTGAAAATCAACAATGACATATGGCTTTCCATCTAACTCCAACTTCAAATTTTTTCTAAAATCCTGCGTACGAAACATAACAACTATCCTTTTTTACAAAGTATCGCTCGACATGCCATATGATAGGCATCTTTTCCTAATCCGCTCATTATTATCTCACAAGCCTTGGCCGTCAATAGCTTGCTTCTAATCCCGCCTCTTTCATAAACATTACTTAGATGTGTTTCCACAACGATACAAGAAACAGAACGCAAAGCATCATATATGGCCAAAGAAGTATGGGAAAATGCTCCTGGATTCATGACAATTCCTAAAATAGAGTCTCGCTCTGCAGCATGAAGTAGTTCGACGATCTCTTCCTCAGAATTAGATTCGAACCACACTAAATCGTGAGGACAATCCAAAAGCATTTGCTGAGTGTATTTCTTTATTTCTTCTAAAGTCAAAGTCCCATAGATCTGAGGCTCTCTTTTCCCTAAAA
>QKCN01000027.1 GCA_003245675.1 Bacteriovoracaceae bacterium
TTTTTATGTTCCAAAGAAGAGAAAATAGTCCTTTGTTTTGAATTGTAAATAAGTACATTTTTCCATCAGAAGGCTCTAAAGGTAAATCAACTTTTATCCCGGAAGCAATGTGGGGATTTTTCCCTATCGTTAGATTGAGGACTGAGTCTAGTATTTGCTCTTTGCCATCAATTGTGACCGTGAAATTAGATAGGCGATAGCGGGCAGTTGCTAAAAATAGAGAGAGTAAAGTTCCCAAAAAATCACCAAGATATTTTCTCAACCCAGAATTACTTCCTTCTGCAACAGCCGCTCCAATTCCTAAGTTTACTGAGCAGAGAAACCAGGTGGAATAATTATCCCCTTGGCGTAAGTATTCTACTCTTCCAACATCGACAAGTTCTTCCTGACCATACTTTAGGAGCATAACTGCTTTTTGCATGTCGAGTGGGATTTTGTGAAATTTACAGATGTCAGGACTTGTTCCAGTGTAAAGGATGCCTAGCGCTGGAATTTGTGAACCTATTTTGAGTGATGCTTGATGGAGCCCATTAAGAACTTCACTAATTGTGCCATCTCCTCCGACTGCTACAATGCAACTGTATTTACCTGATAATGCAGCTTGTGTTGCTAGCTCTATCGCATGACCGGAATAGCTACTCTCTTTATGTTCAAAAGTGAGACCTTCTGTTTTCATTGTCTCGAAAATGGTTGTCCACTTATTCTTTCCTTTTCCACTTTGGGCCGTGGGATTAAGAATAAGAAAATATTTGCGACTCATTTTTTGTAAACTCCCATATCTTTGTATAGCTTGGTCTCTTCTCCTTTATTCCAGCTTTTCACCAACTCTTCTGTATAACAACGTGGCAATGGCGTTTTGGGTACTTCGTTTTCTTTCATACATTTTCCGATAGAATAAGCTTCTGTGCAGCAAAGCCAATTAGTCCCTGGGGTGGGGAAGTTGGCGCGCATTCTTTTAAAAATCGTAAGAAAGTCCTCCTCTTTAACATTGCCAAATGAAACGTTGACGAATTCACAAGGCTGAACTTCACCTTCATGATTAAAATAAAAGCGATCTATCCCTCCTGCTGTGCAGCCAAAGTGATTGCGGTCTTCTTCCATCACCTGAAAAAGAATAGATGGGTACTTCGTGGCCCTGTGACCATTATTGTAACTATGGTGATATTCATAAAGTTTTTGCATCAGCTCTTCTGATTCAAAAATTTCATCTTTTTCATAAAGCCAAGCGCCAGAAGGTTTAGCATGTATGACTTGAACTAGTGCGACATTCCATTCTTTGGCCAATTCAAAGATCTTTTCAAGGCTTCCTGTTCTAATCATTTCCGCATTAGGACAGCAATTAATCGCGGTCACAATTCCTTCTTGATAAAAAATTTCAAAAGCCTTTTGGGCCGTTTCAAAGGAACCAGGTACTCCTGTGAATTGATCATAGCTTTGGGCATCTGGGGTATGGAGTGAAATCATTACCCCATATAGTCCTGCTGCTTTTAGCTCTTTTGCCCTTTCTACCGTTAAGCCTTCTCCTGTCGTATTGACCCAAAGTTCGGCGCGTTCATCAAATGATCTTAAAAGATCGAGTAGGCGATCAAATCTTAAGAGAGGCTCTCCTCCTTCGATGTCAAACATAGCAACACCTAAATCTTGCATTTGACTTGCGACCTTTTTGAGGAGGTTTATTTCGAGATCTGGCCCTTTATCGTTGCGTTGATAGCAATGGGGGCATTTGTAACTACAGGCTTTTGTCATGGAAAAAACTACAGTGATTGGACCGGGGTCTTTATTGGCCGGATCAAATTTTTTTAAGGCGTGAAAAAATGATGGCGAGGGAAAGGTTGGAAGATAAAGTTGAAAACGATATCCACCATTGACTTTGATCACTTTGTTTGAATAGAAGCCTCTAAGTGCAATTAGTAGTCGTTTGAGGAAGATTATATAATGAATAGGCCCCATCTTAAATGTGGCTAAGTCTGTCGTATATTTAATAAAAAGGTAGGTGATCATATATGCATAGACTAGGGGCTTAAAAAGGGGATGGATGGATTTTTGGTGTGTTCTATTATTAGTCATAAATTTGCCTTTATAAAAAGTGGTTTATCTTCCACCATTTAACGGTTTTTCGGATGGCCCTTTTGAGATCGTATTGGTTTTCAAATCCTAGCTCTTTTTTGGCCTTTTGTACTTCATAGACATTATTGGCATAGAAAAGGTAGAGACGAGCTCTGGTTAAAAGAGGGGCTTTATTGCTACGGAAAATTAAATAAGCTATTTCTAGCAAAAGAACGGGCAAGAAAAGTAAAAAATAAGGCAAGCCTAATGGTTTTTTCTTCCCTAGTTGTAGGCAGAGAAGACTATGAAATTCTGCTAGCGTTGGAATTTGGGAGGGACCAATATTATAAATGTGTATGCCGTTGCATTTTTTTTGAATGGCTAAGTGAACAGCATGTGCGACATCTTCTACATATACCGTGTGATAAAGATTTGTGTTGCAACCAGGCATGGCAAAGACACCATTGATAACCGCCTCACAATATTCAAAAGGTCCAGCATGAAATTCTCGTGGTCCAAAGATCCATACCGGTCGCAAAACAATGAGATTATTGTTTTGTTCTTGCGCTATTTTTATTGCTACTTGCTCGCCTTCCGCTTTTGTTATGCGATAAAAGTTCATCGCCGATGGAATGATGTTCTCTAAAAAATAGGGGAGTCTCGCTTTGTAGGGGGCGTTTTCAGCCTTTTTTTGGGGACAATCTTCTTCACCTAAAACGGCATTGGAACTAATATGAACAATACGGGGCAGCTTGTATTTTGCTGCGAGTTTGTGAATCAATGCGCATAGTTCGACATTCGTTTGATAGAAATCATTAAAGTTCCCCCAGTCCGCAGCTTTAGCCGCATTATGAACTAAGGCATCCAAAGTCGCATCTTGCAGTAACTGTTCAACTTTTCCATCAGTGAAGTAATTTGTGTCGATGATATGATGATTAGGGTGCTTATTTGGCAAAAAGCGCAGGTCACTATGGGGGCGCACTAAACTAAAGACGGTGTGCCCTTCCTTGAGAAGGATACGCACTATATGGCTACCTAAAAAACCATTGGCCCCTGTGACGGCAACTTTCATCTAAATCACTCCGTGCTTTCTTCCTAGTTGTTCAAGGAGTTCAAGGACGCGATCAATTTCTTTATCAGTATGTGATGACATCAAGCTAATGCGTAGGCGAGATTGGGTTTTGCTAACTGCCGGAAAAACAACTGCCGAACAAAAAATTCCCGCTTCGGCCATTTCTTTTGCCATAGTTTTGGTGCGAGGCTCGTCCCCAATAATAATGGGAATAATTGCTGTTATTGTCTCGCCAATATTAAAGCCCAGAGAGCGCAATTTTCCGGCAAAACGCTCGATATTATGCTCTAGCTTCGCTTTATGGCTGAGGTCTGTTTCTAAAATGTGAAATACTTCAATGAGTCCACCCACGACAGGGGGAGGGAGACTTGTGGAAAAAATATAGGAACTCGCAAAGTGGCGAACGTATTCAACCATTTTTGATGAACCGGTAACATAGCCTCCAATTCCAGCAGGCGCTTTGCTCAGTGTGCCTGTTATTATATCAACTTCTCCGATTCGATTAAAGTATTCTTCTGTACCTCGGCCTTCTTTTCCGATGATACCAATGGCATGGGCCTCATCAATCAGTAAGCGTGCATTATACTTCTGCTTGATGGATAGCAAGTCGGGAAGAACGCAAACGTCACCGTCCATTGAGAAAACGCCATCGGTAACAATGAGGACTCCTCCAAATTTATCACGCAAGCGAGTAAGCGTTTTTTCTAGATGCTTGATGTCATTGTGTTGAAAGAACTTGACCGTTGCTCCCGATAGTGTTGCACCATCGACTAAACTTGCATGTGCATACATATCCATGAGGATAAGATCGCCTTCTTGGACGAGGGCACTGATTGTTCCCACATTGGCGGAATAACCTGTTGGAAATACTGCAGCATGTTCTCGCTGATAGAAGTTGGCAATGCTTGTTTCTAATTTGCGATGTAATTCAAATGTTCCGCCCAATAGTGCGACACTGCCACTGCCGTATCCGTATCCCTCTAGTGCTTTTTTCGCGGCGGCAACAACTTGAGGGTTGTTGGCAAAATCTAAATAGTTATTGGACCCCATCATGATCATTTGCCCAAATTCGGCAACTTGAATCTTTGAAGACGTCGGAGTTTGGAGAGTTCGGCGATAAGCATACTCCTTCGCTGCTATCGATGATTTCAAATATTCATTAAAATCATTGAGGGGAGCAAAAATGTCCTTTCTTTCTTGAGGGATGAAAAGGTCAAAAAAACTTTTTTGGGAACTCATATTAATTAATCCATGTATTTTTCTTCAAAGTAATCCACAATCGAGTTTACATTGATGAATTTTTTTATTTCTCTATCATCAATAATGACATCAAATATCTCTTCTAGATCATTGGCAATCATAACGGCGTGCAGAGAATCTATTCCCAGCTCTGGTAAGGGCGTGGTGAATTCCTCTGGCTTAATCACGACATTGGACTGTTTTTCAATAATTGTTAGTAATTTCTTTTTGAATTCATCTTTTCCCATTTCTTTCTCCCATTAACTTTTGGCATCGTTGTGAAATTTAAAAATAAAACCTATGAAAATGTAACAAATTGGAACTAGGTAAAGTGCGAGAACACCATCAATTAAAGCGAGTACGCAGAGTAAGCTAATCACACAGCTTTGGATGTTGGTCTCTAAGTTGAAATATGTTTTTTCCCCTGTGGGGTGATTGTAGTATAAGCTTGCAGTCCACAGTTGTAAAAAAAGAGAGAGTACAAATATAAAAATAAAAGCGGAATTATTGACGATTTCTTGCCATTTAAAAATACCTAGCGTTGGTAAAAACATAAAAAGTACATAGGGAAAAACACTAAATGCAATTCCTGCTTTTTTTGCAAAATCAATTCCATAGGTCACAATAAAGGTTCGTTTATTTTGTTTTTTATCTCCTTCATAGTCTTTGAAATAGGTGTAATAGGTCATAAGACCAGTTGTGTAGATGGGAAAGGCAATACTGAGAATATGAACTACATTCCCCCAGCTTTCTGGCAGTTGCGTTCCTGTGAGAAAGTAGGCGTAAAATGGGCAAACCAGCATTGACATTCCAAAGATGAGATTTCCTAAAAGTGAAATTGATTTGGCGTATTCATAGAGAATATTGAGCAAAACCCCAATTGTAAGAGTCAATGATGCCCAAGGGGAGAAAAAGAATGACAAAAGTCCTGTGATGAACATGAGACCGACAGAAGTGAAAAGGGCCAACTTGGGGTTTAGATTTCCTTGCACCATGGGCCGATGAGGTGCATTAATACGGTCTTCCGGAAGTCCAAAATAATCATTGATGACTTGATTAATTCCATAGGCAAGAAAAAGGACTGTAATGATAAATATTCTTCTTGCTAGGGATATTGTTTCTTCAGGAAAGAGGTACTGGTAATAACTTACTCCAATTTGCCCCGCAATGGCCGTGATAAAGCCAAAATGCAGGCGCATGGAAATGACATAGTATTTTATGAACTTCATAAATTGGGTCATTATCTTCTCCTTAAAGTGCAATTGCTATTTCTTCGGCATTTTGAATGGGAAATTGATCTTTTAGTTGTTACTTGACTGTAATGCTTCGTTTTAGAGTGGGTAACTCTGTTCGAGAGTGTATATTGCACCTTCTGGTTTTAGTTTGCTAGAGAACAAGTTTATATGATCTGCTCTTGAGGGGGACAACGAAAGTCCTGATAGTCGCTCCAAAAAGTGGACTATTTCTTGAAGGTCTACATCGTGACTGCATCGTGCGATTGTTATATGGGGGCGAAAGTTTTTATGAGGAAGAAAGATTCCTGCTTCCTTGAGCCTTTCCTTCATTTCTTGGTAAAGGAAGTCAAGTTCTTCATTGGGAACGATATCTGCCCAGATGGTGTGCACTTGACCTTGTTTTGTAAAGTGCCCAACGCCTTTTATCACAAAATCAAAGGGGACAGAGCAGAGTTCTTGGAGTGCTTGATTAATTTGGTCCAGTTTGTTTTCTTCTATTTCACCTAAAAAATGTAGGGTCAGATGGAGCTGATTTCGAGGTGTCCACTTTACATGGTTAAGACCATAGCAAATAGAAGCGAGAGCTTCTTTATGCAGGGGGGAAAGTTCAATGGCAAGAAATAAGCGGAGCATCGTTAATCTCTAGCAAGGACTTGCTCTTTATGCAAGTTAAAGCTTAATATGAAAATATAACGAAGGAGAATGTATGCTTTCCTTAGAAGAAAGAAAAATAGCACTGACTCTTGCTCGTGATTCAATCTCTTATTATTTGGTTAATCTGCAGCTCCTGCCAATTCTTGCTAAATCATGGAACCAAGAAAGTTCATTGGAGCAAGAACTTGGATGTTTTGTCACGTTACATAAAAATGGAAACTTAAGAGGATGTATTGGTAGTATTGAAGGGTATGAGGCGTTATATTTGAATATCGTAAAAAATGCAGTAAATGCAGGCTTTAGCGATCCTCGTTTTCCTTCTTTACGAGAAGAGGAGTTGCACGAGCTTACTCTTGAAATTTCTGTAATGGGAAAGTTAGAGCAAGTACATAAGCTGGAAGATATTGAAGTTGGGATTCATGGTTTGATTGCTGAGCAGGGGGGGCGGCGAGGTTTGTTATTGCCGCAAGTTCCTATTGAGCAAGGATGGGATCGCAAAGAGTTTATTCAATATACCTGCCATAAAGCAGGATTATCTTTTGATGCTTATTTAGATTCTAAGACTCGTTTTTATTCTTTTACGGCAGAAGTTTTTGGGGAAGAGTAAATGCAAAGCTCGCATAGCCAACGACTCTAGTGCGGTCACCTGCTGTATCTCCCGAATTTCTTGAATCAAGGAGATAGATTTTGCCATTATTTTGTTTAAGCCACTTTAGTAGACCAGAAAGAGGGGATTGGCCACAGGCTCTATTCCCAGATATCTTCTCAAAAGCACATTCCAAGATGTATTCAATTGTCTCGTGATCAACTTTTTGAGCTTCTTCATAAGGTAGAAAGTGAGATAAATCAGTACTAATTATAACAAATATATTTTGCCGCATGAGTTCTGCAATAAGCTTTTCAACATGCTCACAAGAGGTTTGACCTATGATTATTGGAATAAGCTGACTTTTTGGAGCACATGTTTGAATGAAAGGAATCTGTACTTCAAGAGCGTGTTCTTTTTCAAAAACTTCTGGAATCGCTTTGGCCAGTTGCTTATTGATTAAGCTTTGAACGAGTTCTTGATTAATTGTAATTGTCCCCAAAGGAGTTTCATATTGCGAGTTATTTAAAATAGCAATGTTTTCTAAGTAGAAGTAATGAGAGGGAGCCAATACTGCAACTTGGGGAAAATGAGGAGCTAATTTTTGTAGATAAGAATAGGCTGTTCCCGCAACCTCTCCAGAAAATATGTAGCCGGCATGAGGCACAATAATTCCTCTAATTTCTTTTGCAATATTTTCATTGCTACATTCTTTATTCGCGAGATAATTGTTTAAAAGAGATAAAAGTTCTTGTTGATTTGATGGGTAAAAACGACCGGCGACATTTGCTGTTTTAATGCTTCTCATTTCAATCCTCCGTAGTTTTAGGGATTATAGATGAGAATAGCATGAGGGGAAAGGATGAAAGAAAACTTTACTGCTGATTATTGGCACCATCTCGATTCAAAAACGGTAGAGTGTGAGTTATGTCCTCACCGCTGTCAAATTCTAAGTGAGCAAAAGGGGTTCTGCCAAGGACGTGGCAATATTGATGGGCAGATGGTTCTTTATAATTATGGAAATATCAGTGGGTTTTCCGTAGATCCCATTGAGAAGAAGCCGCTCAATCATTTCCATCCAGGTTCTTCCATATTGAGCTTTGGAACTTGGGGATGTAATTTAAGTTGCCAGTTTTGTCAGAATTGGGATATTTCCTCCCGGCAAAATACAGGGAATAATATCCTTGATGTTCCTCCTGAAAGAGTTATTGAAATGGCGCAAGAAAAAGGGCTTTC
>QKCN01000057.1 GCA_003245675.1 Bacteriovoracaceae bacterium
ATTCTTTCTTTCATTGGTATGATTATTTGGTTTGTCACAACATCGACAATTTTTTGCTACTAAATTTCAGATTTTTCTTATTTTTTTCCGAGCTTCACTCGACATCTTCCAGAAGCAACTCTTGTAGCGATTGCAGCTCCTTATATTTTTGCACTACTTTCAAAATTTTGGAAAGCTGACACAGAGTCCTCCATGGGAGCACAGCTCTAATGTTTGAAGAACAAAGTATTATTAAGCAACACCACTCTCGGGCCCAAGCTCTAGTCAATATTGTATTGATGGCTTTTGCCTTGATACTAGGTCGTCTTTGGTACTTGCAGATCTACAAAGGTGATTTGCTCTATCAATACTCAATGCAGAATCGCTTGCGCAAAGAGATTGTTCGAGCACCACGTGGGAAAATTTATTCCCGCAATATGGAACTCTTGGTCGACAACGTTCCTCGTCTCGATGCCATTCTCACACCACAATACTTACGCGACAAAAAGAAAACCCTCAAACGCTTATCAGAGATTCTTTCTATCCCCCTCAAGCGCATTGAAAAAATTGTCAAAAGCAAATCCTACATGGCCAGCTATCGCCCCATTATCATCAAAAAGAATATTTCCGAAAAAGAAGTCGCTCTGATTGAAACAGAAAATGATGAACTACCTGGAATTAGCATTGATACCTTTATTAGCCGTGAATACTTCGATAAAACGACCGGAGCACATTTACTGGGCTATATTTCGGAAATCTCCCAAGAGCAACTTCCTAAATACCGAAAGCGCGATAAAATTCCCTACCGCCTAGGGGACTTTATTGGACAATTTGGACTTGAAGAGCAAATGGACTTAACACTGCGGGGAAGCAACGGGCACGAATTTGTAGAAGTAGATGCTTTTGGCAGAAAGAAACGCGAAATTAACGACCAAATTTTTAAGGATATTAAAAATAAGCCATCCGTTCCCGGAAAAAACCTCAAACTAACCATTGACCGTGATATGCAACAGGCTGCTTTTGAGGCTCTTGATAATAAAGTAGGAAGTGCGGTTGCAATTGACGTCAATACTGGAGAAATTCTGGCAATGGTATCTCGCCCCTCTTTTGATCCTTCAACTTTTGCCCGAGAACTAACCAATGATTATTGGCAATCGCTCATCCAAAACAAAGACAATCCACTGCGCGATAGAACAATTCAGGAGCACTATTCTCCAGGCTCCACTTTTAAAGCAATTACCGCGGTCGCAGGAATTGAAGAAGGTCTTATCACACAAGAGACAGAGCACACCTGTCATGGTTTTTTCAAACTGGGACGCCGCCGCTACCACTGTTGGAAACAGTGGGGTCATGGCAAAGTCGATATTGTTAAGGCAATTAGAGAATCCTGTAATGTATTTTTTCAAAAAGTCGCAACGAAGATAGATATAGATGTTCTCTCCAAATATGCCTCCGCATTTGGCTTTGGACAAAAAACAGGCTTGGCCCTCCCTCGTGAGATTTCAGGACTAGTGCCAACTAAAAAATGGAAAATGCAAAAGCTCGGTAAAGAATGGCAACTGGGAGAAACTCTATCCTGCGCTATTGGCCAATCGTTTGTACTGGCAACCCCTATTCAAATGGCCATGGCCTACTCAGTAATCGCCAATGGCGGAACCCTTTTTCGTCCTTACGTCATTAAAGAAGTTTTCAATGATTCAGGCGAAAAAATACAAGAATTTTCCCCAGAGGTCGTCAATAAATCCAATTTTAAACCAGAGACCCTAGAAATGGTCAAGCGCGGACTGTACGATGTTGTCAACAATTACAAAGGAACTGCTTTCTGGCACAGAGGAAAGGGAATTCAAATGCTAGGAAAAACAGGAACCTCGCAAGTCGTTCGCTCGACCTCCGAAAAACTCTATCTCAAATGCGAAGAACAACCAGAAGACCTTCGCCATCATGGTCTTTTCATTGGATTTGCCCCTTATACAAATCCCAAAGTTGTCGTTGCAGCCGTTGTAGAACACGGTTGCCATGGGTCATCAGCAGCAGCTCCTGTTGCCGAAAAAGTTCTCGAAGTTTATATGAAAAAATATCAACCTGAAATTTATAAACAAAATCTCAAAGTTGATAAGAAAGTCCTGAATGAATACCTCGCATATCGGGCCGAAAAAGAGGCAAAAGCAGGTCCCGAGAAAAAAGAAGAACAACCAGAAGATCAGGAAGAATAATGAAAGCTCATATTATCGCACTCTTTAAAAAATATGATTTTACTTTTCTCACCACTGTTCTAGTTATTTTTTGCATTGGTATTCTCAATCTCTACTCAGCGACCCATGCAAATCCTTCTGCCGCGATGGCCAATCTCTATAAAACTCAAATTTTTTGGTTTTGCTTTTCTATGCTAACAGCAATTGGAATCAGCTTTATCTCGCCTAAAACTCTTTTTCGCCTTTCCTACTTTGCCTATTTCGCTTGTCTCCTACTCCTTATTTTAGTTCTCGTCATGGGAAAAACGGCCCTTGGTGCGCAACGCTGGATTTCCATCGCAGGTTTTAATATCCAACCTTCCGAATTGATGAAACTCTCTCTAGTGCTTGCTCTCTCGCGTTGGTTCGCCTTAAAAGATCCCGATCTTCCATTGGATTTTAAAAAGCTTATTATCCCTGCAATCATTACTTTTATCCCTGCGATTCTCATTATTCTCCAACCAGACCTTGGAACAGGACTTTTAACGATTCTCGTCTTTGCCATAATGGCGTTCTACCGTCGTCTAAAATGGAAAACGATTCTCATCCTATCAGTCATAGGAATTCTTTGTGGTGGAGCAATGTTCCAATACGGCCTCAAAGATTACCAACGCAAAAGAATTATCACTTTTTTAGACCCTCATCGTGATGCCAAGGGATCTGGCTATAACGCAATTCAATCTGAAATCGCAATTGGCTCAGGCAGGCTTCTGGGAAAAGGCTACAAAAAATCATCACAAGCATCTTTACAATATCTACCTGAAAATCATACCGACTTTGTGTTTTCTATTTTCAATGAAGAACATGGAATGATTGGTTCACTCTTTTTATTACTACTCTACCTTATTCTCTTTCTGCGCATGATCTGGCTGTCAGGAGTCGTCCTTCGATTCTATGATTCCATATTAACGATTGGTATTATGGCCATTATTTTTTGGCATACCTTTATCAATATGAGTATGGTCATGGGACTCATGCCCATTGTGGGAATACCCTTACCTCTTATGAGCTATGGCGGCTCGAGTTTACTGACTTTTGGTGTTTGTACAGGAATTTTAACCTCACTCAGCAACTCTAGAAATATCTTTTAATTTGACTTTGATCGTTTTTTTGGCCATAAAAGTATGACATTAATACAAAATAAAGAGTGAGCTTTTATGACCCAAATTTCTCAAATCGGCAATTTGCTAAAAAAAATGCATCGCCTTTATAGCGGAGACCTATTACAACGGCTCCAGGAGAAAGGATATACTGATCTGCGCCCTAGTTTTTTGGAAATTCTTATTTTTATTTCCGAAAAAGAAGGCCCATCAATTAAGGATATCGGTCAAAATTGTGGACTCAAAAAGCAAACAATGACCAGCCATCTCAATGAGTTGGTTAAACGCAACTATATCCAAAAAAAATCTGGAGAAATGGATAAAAGAGAGCAGCGAATTTTCTTAACAGAATACGGCACAAAATTTCGCATATCCATGCTTGAGGCGATGGCCGAGCAAGAAAAAAACTACACAAACCAGCTAGGTGAAGTTGAAATCAATAGAATGAAACTAACCCTAGAAGAAATGTTCGCTAAGATATCAGATTTATAACCCAAGATCATCTTCCTCAATTCCTTCATTAACGCGCACTGTAGTATGCGAATTGAGGTTCTTAGGCCAATACTTATAGCCTCCTGAAACATTTGAAATATTATAAAATCCATGTTGAATTAAACATTCTGCTGCACGAATTGAGCGAGTTCCTTCTTCTGAGATGACCATTATAGGAATCGTTTGGCTTTTAATTTCATCAAGACGCAATCTTAATTCTTCCAAAGGAATCTGAATCACTCCCTCTAACTCAATGGGTCTTTCATAACCTTCCTGACAAACATCCAAAATGAGAAAATCCAAATCATCATTTTGATAGATGTGGCTTGCCTTTTCAGGAGATAAATCAGCATAGGGCTGGCCGGCCCAAACTGTGTCATCACTCAGAGAATCTCCATTTTTGATTCGAATCAACTGAGATCGCATGACTGAAACAGCATAATCTGTTTTTTCTTCTAAGCGAACAAGACTCTCCTCAAGATGATCCAAACGCGCGGTCATTAAATTTAAATTATCAATGATTTTTGCAATGCTCACCAGATTTCCCCCCAGTTATTACTAAAATACAGGATAAATTGTCCCAAAATAAACATGACCTGTAATTAAAGAAGTGAATAAACAGGCTAAAAAGAAAACTGCTCCTTCATAGAGTCCGTAACCCCATTCGGGAAGTTCTGATTCTTGCCAATCATTTTTCAATTCATAGACAAAGTGTATACCCAATCTAAAAAAAGGAAAGACAATTGCGGCCAAAATGGCCTTTAGGATAATCTGTAAAGAATAATTTTCGAGACTGTCGTACTCCTGATAAAAGACAGAGCAAATTGTAAAGCTGCACCCTAATACAAAAGCCCCGTATGATAATCCAACTGCCAAATTTTTTTGAATAAGTAGCTGATAAAAATTTAATTTGGATAAAAGCTTATAGAGCTTGGTGGAAAAGCCAAATAAAACCATGGCCAGTAGCCACAACAATAAAAAGACAACCACATTTCCCTGGGTTTGTATATTCACTGTTCTAATAATAAAAGCAACAGAAAGACTCAGTGCCGCTGAAACAAGCGCATAAGAATAATTTTGCTTTTTGATAATTTCACCAGAATACTCAAAATTATAAAGCACAATGCTTTCCATAATATAAATTGATACGAGAAAAATAATGATGCACAAAAGAGAGGTAAAAGAAAAAAATAAAGCAGAAGTGAACACTTTTTCTGCTTGATCAAAGCTAAAGCTGCTCATCACAATGCCAAGCCCTAGCAGGCGCGAAAAAAGATGCAAAGAATCAGCAGAATTCGCTGATGGATAAAATTTACGAAAGAGCTGTTTTTTGGCAGAAGGATAGAGAAAATAATGGGCATACTTATATGCATACAACACAAGAATGGTAAACAAAGTGAAAAAAACGCGAATAATCAAACGATCCAACATATCATTCATAGCAAACCCTATTCGTGCAAAAGAAAAGACTTCCATTGCTTCTTTTCTAATTTTCTTTTTTTAATGACGGCCAATTTGAAATCTTTATTAAGGACAGACTTAAAAAATGAACTCTCATCCCTCTTCCGCGTAAAAAATGATGGAAAATTATTCTGAGAAATGCGTCCATTGGAACCAAATTCACTTCGCAGCCCATAATAAGGCTTGCCGGAAACTTGGTGGTGTTCCAACTGCTTATAAAAATCATAAGTCGGTGAAAAACTTTGAATACCAAGCTGCTTATTCAAAAAACGATAAACACGCGAAAAACGCCAAACTTTTTCGCCACTATCTTCCCAGCGCCATCCTCCGTAATATGCCTTATTCAAGAAGAAAACGGTCCCAGGAGGAAGTGGCACAGTATTCTCTTCATTGTTATCATAACGACGAAATAAAGACATACCAATATTCAAGATATTCTTCTGATAAAAAGCCGAAGAAACTCGCACAACAACTTCATCCATCGGCCGAAAAGGACCAACTAGGCGGTACTTATGATAGTAGCTTTTAATAAACAATCCCGATGAAAAAGCATCCACTAAAACGAGCGTGAAAGGAGGAGATTCATTGAAATAATTTCCAAATACCGCTTCCGATGGAATAAAAATGGAATGCATAGTATTGGGACCAACTCCTCGAGTAAGGCCTAAATAAAGGATGATAATGAAAAAATACACTCCGATTTTATTCATCTTCGATAATCTTCCTCATTTCATCAACGGTTATAGCATCCAATTCCTTCATATCACAGTGCAAACGATTCACCACATGAGCACGGCTAAACTTATCAAAAAGATCCGTGGCTTCACTAATATCCATATATTTAATCTTTTTATTTTTAAGACCAAATCTTACAACCTGCATGGGGACGTGAGTTTTTATAGGCCCCTTGCCACAATATTTTGACAAACGACTCAAAGAAGAACTCTTAATATAATCGATCTGTTTGTCTGCAAGAAAATTTTCTAACTTGGTAAAACGGTCATGCTCTTTTCCACCAAAAGTTTCAAAAATTTTTGAAGGTATATCATTATTCACAATTCGCCGCGCCCATTTATTTTCACTCTGCACGAGTACTTTTTTAAGCATATAATCATCGTGCTCAACATATTGTTCGATGTCTGCCGGAATGCGATACTCACCTCGAGCATCATCGAAATAGCGATATAACATCTGTTCCATGCAGACAGAGCGATAATGGAAATACACCATCAAAAACATATGAAAACGACTAAGCAAAAAATCATCAAAAGTCGCAATGGCACGCTCTGATATGCCAAGGCTAATATCCTTATTCTCATCACACAAAACAAGATTATCAATAATCCAATCCAGATCATAAGTTCCATAACTCACACCGCAGAAATAGCTATCGCGCAAAAGATAATCCATGCGGTCACAGTCCATTTCACTGGAAACCAGCTGATGCAAAAGAGGAAAGTAGTTTTTGCCCTCAACCTCAAAATACTCTTTTTGCTGAGTGCATCCTAAAACTAATTCTGCGACAGCATTAACATTAACCCCATATTTTTGCTCAACGACTTTAAAGTCAGGAGTCAAAGAGCTATCAACAATTGATTTGACCGTATAATCTTCGTGATTTGCCTGGCGGCTCAAATCTCCCATATCTAAAGACGAAGGTATTTTAAGTTCAGCCAAAGTTGGCATAACTGTTTCAGTGGCATGACTCAAAGGAGCATGTCCAATATCATGCAACAAGCTGGCCAAACGCAATGTTTCTCTCAAGCGTGCAAATTCGTTGTGTCCTTGCCATTTTGGAAACAAGGAATCAAATGCCTTCGAGGCAATGTGCATAACACCAATTCCATGAATAAAGCGAGTGTGTGTTGCTCCTGGAAAGGCATAGTCAGAAAAACCCAATTGTTTGATATTTCTCAAACGCTGAAAAAAACGGTTTGAAAGAATACCAATCTCTTCTTTTTGAATATGAATAGAACCATGAACAGGGTCGCGAATTTCCACCTTAACGCCTCCAAAAATAAAAGTGGCCTAATTTCTAGGCCACTTCTATATTATACCTTGATGTCTTGGATATGACTAATAATCATCGTCATCATCAAAATCATCAAAATCATCATCATCAAAATCTGATGAAGATGAAGATGAAGAAGTAGATTTGTCGCCACGAGCATAAAGCCCATCCTCATCATCTTCATCTACTTCATTTTCATAATCCTCTGGCTGGTCAAGTCCACCATTGTATTCCCAACCATAACCATTAATGGATTCACCATCTTCTGGTTCATCATCAGAATTATACTCATCTGATAGGCGGCCAGAAACTGGGCGCGAATCATCATCTGTTTCGGTTTCTTTATCATCCTCATCATACTCTTCTTCAATCGAGCGATCGAGAACGCCCTCATTTACCATAGTGGTTTGCTCAGTTAAAGAACTTGGCACCACTGGAGCGAGTTGTTCTTCTATTGAAGAATCACCTTTTGCTTTCTTGGTGACTTTTTTGGCCGTTGTTGGTTTTTTAGGCGCAACCTTTTTGGGTTCAGGTTTTTTAGTCGTTTTTTTCGCTGCAACTTTTTTGGTTGCAGGCTTTTTCGCTGCAACTTTTTTGGTTGCAGGCTTTTTCGCTACAACTTTTTTGGTCGCAGGCTTTTTCGCTGCAACTTTTTTGGTCGCAGGCTTTTTCGCTGCAGGCTTTTTCGCTGCAGGCTTTTTCGCTGCAGGCTTTTTCGCTGCAGGCTTTTTCGCTGCAGGCTTTTTCGCTACAGGCTTTTTCGCTGCAGGC
>QKCN01000111.1 GCA_003245675.1 Bacteriovoracaceae bacterium
TCAAAACGCAGAAAACAACAGCTCTAAGCGCACTTTATATTTTTCATGCAGAGAAAATTCAAAAAGAAAGTAGAAGAAAAAAATTCCTAGCGTGAAATATGAAAAGAAATCTCCCCATCTTTAAGCTCTAGTTCAATAAAATCTTCCGCATTTATTTTTGAAAAAATGATTTCCTGTGAAAGCCTCTTTTTAATGCGCTCATCAATCATACGAGCTATAGGACGTGCTCCCATCTTGGGATCGTAGCCTTGCTCAGCCAGAAAACTCTTTAATTCAGCAGAAACTTTCAGATGAATCTTTTTTTCTTCGAGTTTGGTGATGATGGGAGCAAGAAATTTGTCCACAACTTTCAAGATGGCTTCCTTTTCCAACTTATCAAAAGAAACAATTCCATCAAGACGATTGCGAAATTCTGGTGAAAAAAGATTTTTGATTGCGGCATCTCTTTTTTGAGCAATATCTTTAATATTTAGTTCTCTCCCAAGTCCAATATTTCCCGATTCCATCTCCCTTGCCCCTGCATTACTTGTCATAATAATGATGGCATTTTTGAAACTACATTTTCTCCCATTGGAATCAGTCAGCATCCCATGATCCATAACCTGTAAGAGGATATTGAAAATATCAACATGTGCCTTTTCTATTTCATCCAAAAGAACAACGGAATAGGGATTTTTGTTAATCGACTCAGTTAATGTGCCACCTTCTTCATGGCCAACATACCCTGGAGGAGCTCCAATGAGTTTTGCCACAGCGTGCTTTTCCATATATTCACTCATATCAAAGCGCAAAAAGGACACATTCAGAATTCGCGACAATTGACGGGCCAATTCCGTCTTGCCAACCCCTGTCGGACCGACAAACAAGAATGAAGCCACTGGTTTTTCCGCTTCACCAAGACCTGAGCGTGAAAGAAAAATAGCATCAACGACCGTAGATACGGCTTCATTTTGTCCGAAAACAACTTGTTTAAGCTCTTGTTCCAAATTTTGCAGTTTGGACTTCTCGTCTGAACCAACTGAGCGAATAGGAACTTTGGCCATAAGAGAGACCACTTCCTCAACATCTTTAAAGCTCACTTTCTTCTTTTTGCCTTTCATATGGAGGAGAGCACCCACTTCATCTAAAATATCAATGGCCTTATCTGGAAAATTCTTATCAAGAATATAGCGTTCCGCGAGCGAAATAATCTGTCGAATAACAGGCAGAGAAAAGCTCACCTGATGATAATCTTCAAATCGCCCCTTCAAACCCACCAAAATTTTCTCTGTCTCTTCTAAGGAAGGGCTAGCTATTTCCAATTTTTGAAAACGACGGTTTAAGGCCTGATCTTTTTCAAAAATTTTGCGATATTCCTCGTATGTCGTACTACCAATGCAACGAACTTTTCCTTTGCCCAAAACGGGGCGCAAAAGATTGGCCGCATCTAAGCTGCCTCCTGAAGTTGACCCCGCTCCAATGATCGTATGGATTTCATCAATAAATAAAATGGCACCGTTTTCCGATTGCGATAATTTTTCTAATTCATTAATGACTGATTTAAGACGTTCTTCAAAATCGCCACGATAGCGAGTACCGGCCATCAAGGCGGCCATGTCCAAAGAAAATATCTGAATTCCTTGTAACATTTCTGGTACTTCATCTCGCACAATAAGCTGCGCTAATCCTTCAACCAAAGAAGTCTTGCCAACACCAGCCTCTCCCACAATTAGGGGATTATTCTTATTGCGACGACACAAAATTTGAGAAATTCTTGCAAGTTCCTCTTTTCTTCCAATAAGAGGATCAAATCTTCCCGCTTGGGCCATTTTTGTGAAATTAGAAGTAAATTCTTCAAGACCACTTTTTTCACTTGGCTTCACCTCATCTGCCACTCCGGCATTGAGTGATTTATCGGATCCATGAGCAATCAAATCCAAAATTTTTAAACGCGTGACTTCCTGTTTTTTGAGGAAATAAACGGCATGGCTATCTTCTTCATCCATAATAGAAACAAGAAGGTGAATCCCTTCAATTGACTTTTTACTGGATGATTGCAAATGAAGAGCTGCCTTTTGAATGACTCTTTGAACAGCAATACTCATCTCCGGATGGTAATAAACTCCCGAAGCCTTTGCCATATTGCGGACTTCATCATTAAGAAATTGCCTTTGGGCCATTTCTTCTATGGACTCATCATCTAAAATGGAAAAATGGTCTTTTTGAAGTAAAAATTCCTTCAAATCCGTTTGCAACTCTTCCAAACTCACATTCAAGGTTTTGAGTATTTCTTTAGCATGCTCATCGACTTGTAGAATATGTAATAAGAGATTTTCCAACACGATAAATTCATGTTTTTCTTCATTCGCAAACCGAATGGCCATGTTTAAGGCTAATTCTACTTCACGACTTAACATATCTTAATCCTCGGGCTCATAAGTTAATTTTAAGGGATGACCAGATTGACGGGCATAAGTCGTTACTTTGACCACTTTAGCCTCAGCGATTTCTCGCGTATAAACTCCACACAGTCCCACCCCCTTGGTGTGAACTGACAACATGATTTCAGTCGCCTGATGTCCATCTTTATTAAAAAACTTTTCTAAAATGTGAACTACAAACTCCATCGTTGTGTAATCATCATTGTGCATCAACACTTTGTACATTTTGGGAAGCAAGAGTCTACTCTTTTCAATGACACCAGACTCCCCCTCCGTATTATTGTGATTTTTGCGATCGCTCATTATTTCCTCTCTTCAAAAAACATAATACCTGAAATAAGAAAGAAAAGTCTAATGAGGAATCTCGTCCCAAAATATGCAAAGGGACCGGCATAAGCCAGTCCCTTCGTCTATTTTAAACTTTGAGTCTAAATTAGAAATTTACAGTGATACCAGTACCAATAACTGTTGCATCATTTGCATCAGCCAAATTTGTACCGCCATCATAATCAAATTCTTGCTCTTCAACTTTTACCATTGCAGCAGTTAAGCGAGCAGAAAGATTGCTGTTGAAATTGTGAATGAAAGCAGCACCCAATTGAGATTGCTTGTTTTCTTTGCCATCATTATCAGCATTTTCGTTGATGTAACTTACAGCAACAGCACAAGGACCCATTGTGTACTTCGCGCCAAGATACATTTTAGTTACATCTAGCTTGTCACTAAAAGAATAAACACCATACATTGCAGAAATCATCAACTTAGGCATATTGAAGCCCACTGCGGTTTGCCAGTAAGTGTCTTTATCGTCTCCATCATCAAGAGGAGTGATCTGCTCTTTTCCATAAGAAAAGTGAGCTTGCAATTTATTCTCACCAAGCATTTTGTTATAACCCAAATAAGCCACATTCCATTTATTTGTTTCGCCAAGATTATTGGTGTCATCAATAGTTGTTACACCAACTTTCAATCCATACATTTCAGGTGACATATAAGTCAAACCTTCGTGACGGCTAATATAGTTGTAACCAAAGCCTTTAGTATCAGCACCACTTTCAAAACCAGTGATATCACCCATATCAAAGCCAGATCCCATCAAGCCTGTACCATTCATAACATCCAAACCTAAGTAAGCAGCGGCATCAGCAGTGTATTGCTTACCAGCAGTTAAAGATCCCCAGAAACCAGAAACTGTTCCATTAACCAAGCGAAGATCAATTTTCCCTGCATCTGTTGCTTTCTTGTAGTTAGAGTAAAGACCTAATTCAATCACATAAGAGCCTTTCAAATTGTTTGCAAGCTCCATGTCACCTTTTGCACCCAAGCGCGAAGGTGAATTGACAACATCTCTTACACCAGTGATGCTGTTTTTTGTCTCAGCATCTTGATCCACATAACGAAGTTCTTTGTTAATCTTTCCATAGATTGTTGGTCCAGCAGCGACAGCAGAAGTTGCCATCAAAGCAGCTGAAGATAAAACTAAGATTTTTTTCATAAATCTGTCTCCTTGTTTGTTAAACGATTTTTGGTTCTTTCAAACACTTTTCAAACCAAAATTAAACACAAACGTTATATTAGATACAATGGTTAGAGAAAGAGCCGTGAGAGTCAATAAAAAAAAGCCGACTCACAAGGAGTCGGCCATTTTTTGATTACTCAAAGAATATTCAACGTTAATTTTTCTAGTTATCGTTATTAAAACCTTTGAATTTGTCAGCAAGTGTGGCAGGACGAATTTCTTGAGCTTTATACTCCTTAATATTCTCCATATCCTCTGCTTTACCAAGAGCTTTGATAGAAAGAGCAATTTTCTTAGCTTCTTTATCAACACTCATGACCATAGATTTAACACGATCGCCACGCTTGATAACGTCAGATGCTTTTTCTACTCTTTCTTCAGAAAGTTCAGAAATGTGAATTAGTCCTTCAATACCAGTTTCTAATTCAACGAAAGCACCAAATTCAGTTACACGCATAACATCAGATTCGATGATACTTCCCACAGGGAATCTCTCTTCGATACGTTTCCAAGGATTCTCTTCGAGTTGCTTGATACCCAAACAGAATTTTTGATTTTCTGCATCGACAGTCAAAACTTGAGCGCGAATTTCGTCTCCCATTTTGAATTCTTCGTCGAGCTTAACATTTTTCTTAGTCCAAGAAATGTCAGAAACGTGGATAAGAGCATCGATCTCTTCGCCAAGGTCAATGAAGATACCGAAGTCAACGATAGCTTTTACTTTACCAGTAACTTCTTGTCCTACATTGTATTTACCTTCAAGTTCTGTCCAAGGATTTTCTTGAAGTTGCTTAAGACCAAGAGAGATTCTCTTATTCTCAATATCAACTTCCAATACTTGAGCTTCAACACGATCGCCAACATTAACGATCTTAGAAGGATGCTTAACTTTTTGAAGCCAGCTCATCTCACTTACGTGGATAAGGCCTTCGATTCCATCGTCAAGCTCAACAAATACGCCGTAATCTTTAACAGATACAACTTCGCCAGCAACTTTAGTTCCGATAACGTATTTATCACCAACTTTTTCCCATGGATTTTCTTGAACTTGCTTAAGACCAAGAGAAACACGTTCTTTAGAAGAATCATATTTCAAGATCTTAACTTCAATTTCATCACCAATGCCAAGAAGATTGCTTGGATGTTTTACACGGCCCCAGCTCATATCAGTAATGTGAAGAAGTCCATCAACACCACCAAGATCAATAAATGCACCGTAATCAGTAATATTTTTTACGATACCTTTAACGATCATTCCTTCTTTAATTTGACCAAGAGTTTCTTCTCTTAGCTTGCCACGCTCTTCTTGAAGAATTGCACGACGAGAAAGAACAATGTTGCCACGTTTTTTGTTGAACTTGATAACTTTAAATTCCATTGCTTTACCAATGTATTTATCAAGATTACGAACAGGACGAATGTCAATTTGAGAACCAGGTAAGAAAGCCTTAACACCGATATCTACAGAAAGACCACCTTTAACCTTAGCAACAACAGTTCCTTGAACAGCTTTTCCTTGATCACAAGCATCAGAAATGCGATCCCATGCTTTAAGGATTTCAGCTTTGTCTTTAGAGAGAACCAAGTTCCCCATAGAAGACTCAAGTCTTTCCAGATAAACGTCAATAGAATCACCAGCTTTGATCTTGAGTGTTCCATCAAAATTTCTGAATTCCTTGGTTGCCACCAAGCCTTCTTGTTTGTAACCAATGTCAACAGTTACAAAATCATCAGTAATAGCGATTACTGCACCAGAGTACACTTCGCCTTCTTCGAAAGAAGCTGCTGTATGGCTGCTTAGATACTCAGAGAATTCGTTTTGCGCGACCTCTTCTACATCCTCTCCAATAACAACTTCAAAGTCATTTACCCATTTGGGTAAGTCAGTTTTGTTCATCATAAATACCACCTAAAAATTTCAATCAACTGGACGCAATGGTAAAACCTTCACATTCAGAAGGCAGAGTATTAAGGAAGCCTTAAAAATTTCTGCTTGAGTGTTATAAACAGATAACTTTTAGAAGTCAATGCGGCAAAGATCAGAAAAAGTGTTTTTTGAGCAAATCCACGATTTGCTGCTCGCCCTCAAGGAACTCAATACCAATATTGAGATAGTAAAGCTGATCGGTATCCACCAGCTCCCGCAATTTGACCATATCCTTCTCGGTACACACCAAAAGGGCCTTTTCTTCTCGGGCAAGGGCCATTAAGTGCTTGATTTCTTCTAAAGAAAAACTATGGTGGTCCGCAAAACTATGCTTCCCTACCAACTGACAACCACAAGATTCTAGTAAAAGGAAAAAAGATGTTGAAGAAGCGACTCCCGAGAGGGCCACAATCTTTTTACCTCTGAGATCAAGTTTAGTATATATCTGCTTAAAATGCCGATCATACAGTCCATCAGTCCCATAATCGACCTTGCCAATGAGGGCCTCTGGCGGCAAATACTTTTTCACCTTCGCCTCTAGTTCGGAGAGATTCTCTTTGGCGGCCATCTTCACCCTATTAAAAATAACAATATCGGCATCAATGAGCGCAGAAAAATTCTCTCTCATATATCCCAAAGGAACAGGGCAATATTGCGCAGCATCAAGCAAAGAATCAAAAAGAACTATATTAAGGTTACGTGCGATTTTTAGATGTTGATAACCATCATCTAAAATAACAAGATCGGGACGAAAACGCGGAAAATAATAATCCAAATTAGCCGCACGATTTTTTCCAACGACAACAGCGGCATCCTTCGCCTTGCGCGCAATAAGAACCGCTTCATCACCAAACTTCTTCGCATCATAACGAAACTCTTCGCCATTTTTCAAAATTCCCGAAGAATTTTCAAGACTACCTCTATAACCGCGAATAAGAATCATGGGTCTCTTTTTATTTTCGGCAAAGAAGTTAGAAAGCCATATGGTAAAAGGAGTCTTTCCACTGCCCCCCAAAAGCAAATTGCCCACCGAAATAACTGGTACTGTATATTTTCGTTGAGAAAGAAAAGAAACACGAAAAGCAAAACGGCGTACGCGATGGATAAATGCCCAAAGCATAGCAAAAGGAAGTAAAAAAATGTGATACCAAGGAAATCTATTTTTCATAAATATTATTTACAACATCTGCCATATAGGCAGCAACATCAAAATCATCTCCAGAGAGCAGTGCACGCGTTTTAAAAAGTTCTAAACGCAAAGCTTCACGTCTATCCTTATTTTCAAACCAAGGGACAAGGCACTTTACTATATTAAAACGAGTCACACTCTCCTGCAACAATTCAGGGAAAACCTCTTTTTGGTGGATAATGTTGGGAAGAGCAATAAAACCACGATAGGAAACGATATTCCAAAGAATGGCCGCCGTAACCCAGGAAATTTTATAGCAGACCAAAGTTGGAACCATATAAAGGGCCGTGCTCATAGTCACTGTTCCACTAGAAGCGAGGGCCAAATCCGCCGTTTCTAATACTGAGTTCAAATCAGCAGAATACAAAACCTCATCTACAACATCATTGGCAATAGCATAGTTTTCTTCTCGCACAGAAGAACTCTTAACGAGAGTCACCTCAAAGGCATATTGCTGCTTTAGCTGACGCAAGGCTTTAGCCATTTCGGGAAGCAGTGACTTAACTTCCACATTTCGACTTCCTGGCAAAAGCACTAATTTGAGTTTTTCCTTGGGAAGCTTTGCTTGATAAGGAGGCAATTGATTTTTCAATTTACAAAACACAGGGTGTTCAATCCCTTTAACCTGCAAAATGCCTCTTTCTTTGAACCATTCTTTTTCAAAAGGCAAAATTGTAAAAAGAGTATGAACAGTTTTTGCCAAAGTTTTACAGCGAGAACTACGCCAGGCCCAAGCTTGAGGTGCCACATAGTACAAAACTGACACACCTTCTTTTTTGAGTTTTTGGGCCAAGCGCAAATTAAAATCTTGAAAATCGATAAGAATAGCAA
>QKCN01000110.1 GCA_003245675.1 Bacteriovoracaceae bacterium
ATTATGCGTCAGATATTATTTATTTTTGTTCTACCTTTGCTCTTCTCCTGTGGTGCAAGTGACGAGGAAAAACTGGAAAATGCAGTTGAGCTCGCTCATATTTATCTTTCTGAAAGTAATTGCTCTGCGGCCCATTCCGCTTTAGATAGTCTATCGGGAGTTAACGATAAGGCGAATTATATTGAGGCGCGTGCCGCAGCTTATGCTTGTGATGCCGATTTTTCAGAAATTGATTTTGTGACTAGTGATATTGAAAAGATCGCCGCTTCCGGAAATATTTTGGGAGGATTGACTTTAATGTCAACGTCTCCTATGACTCGCTCTGATGACGTCAAGTTTGGCAAATTGCAAAAAGGGATTGATACGATTCTCTATGCTGGTGATGTTCAGACACCTACTCATGCTGCGCGTGAGGAGGTTTTCAGTGGGGCAGAGCTGCGTAATATGAATATGCAGGCAATTCTTATGGTTCTCGCTCAGATGGGAAAATACTTTTATTACTATGGTAGTACGGGGGGGACAGGTCAAAAAGGTGGCAATGGTTCAGGGGCAAAATGTCTTTATGGGGGGTATGGGTATTCTACTTATGCTGCCGGTGGAACAGTTCCTTTGCCGACCTTAAATATGTTTGTTGATAATTCACCTTGTGAAATTACTAATTGGGATCAGACCGATACAGTTGCTGATGCTGCAGACTGGGAATCAGCGCAAGGACATGCAGACTTAACTGGTGACACCACTGAAGTTACGGCCCGTATGTGCCGTGGTGTGACTCTTTTCAATTCTTTTCTCGATCTTTTAGTTAATACAACGTTGTCGGTAGCTGAAGAACTTGGTGATATTGGAGATCTTTCTGATCAATTTTCAACTTTCCAAACTCTGTGTGAAACATCTTTGACACAACTTTCTGATAATGGAGCCACTATTGACGGCCGTATTTGTTCTATCACCGATTATGATCTCTGTGTCGAACTTTTTGATAAAACAACAGAAGGACCCAAGCTAGAACTTCAAATCTTCTTTGGTTTTGTATTTGAAGCCTTATTGACGGATGGATAATTTGAAAAAGATTTTACTTTTCACTATTCTTCTTTCTTTTGCATTTTCGGGCTTTGCCCGTGAGCAGACCTATTATGCTCGCTCTCCTAGGGCCTTGTTAATGGGAGATGCTTATACTGCTTTGGCCGATGATGGATACACTCTTTTTTATAACCCTGCTGCCCTAGCAAGACATCGTGGCTTAACCATGAGCATCATGAATATGCAATTGGATGTAACTAATCCTTTGGAGCATGATGAAATTCTAGATACACCCAATACTGATGAACCAGCAGAATTTGCCAAACAGTATTTGGCAGTTCCCATTCACTTGGGGCTAGGTTATGTTCCGGGACTTAAATTTGGAACTTTTGGACTTAATGGTTTGGCATCGGTGAATACCAATCTAGAAGTTCTTAATGCTCATCATCCTTTACTTGATATCGATTATCGCTTTGATAAAGGTTTTGCCACTGGTTTTGCCGTTCCTATTTTTGGCTCTCGGCCACCTGCTGGCAATAGAAATCCTGGAGCCGGTAATTATGGGGCACTTGGTTTTGGACTCAAATATATTTCTCGTGAAGGACTTCAAAAACGCATGCCTGTTTTTGGCACAGATATTCTCGATATTATGAATGAGCAACCAGAGACAATCGATGAACTCAAAGATGCCATTGGCTATGGAAAAGGGAAAAGTTGGGCCTATGATTTGGGGTTTCTCTATCATGCTTACGCCAGTGGTACTAATTTGACTGTTGGCCTGTCGGCCATGGATATCGGTGGCACCTATTTTGATCGAGTGAGTGGAGAAGAGCAGATTCAACCCCAGCCGATGCATATTAATGCTGGTATTGCCTTCGAGCAAAATTTTGGACTATTTAATTATACTTTGTCGGCCGATTTTGCCCCTATGAATCAGCCTATTGCTTTGGCCAATAAAATTAAGTTAGGTGCACGCTTTGGTATCCCCCTTATTGACCTTTATATGGGGCTTAATGGAGGCTATCTTTCCTATGGTGCTTCACTTGATCTCTATATGTTCAAGCTTTATGCAGGCTTTTATGGCATAGAGACGACATCAGAGATGTTTACCCATGCTTCTAAGCGGGCCATGATTTATCTGACACTGCTGGATATTTCCTTTCCCGGCCTGTGATTAGTCTCAAAATTGCTTTAAATGCACAAAATTTCTTGCACTTAATGCCTTTGAATTTTAGAATTTAAGATAGCTAAATATGTAACTAAGGAGCTTCTTTTGCGTAAAACATTTGTCTTGGATACTAACGTACTTCTTTTTGATCCCCGCTCTATTTTTCAATTTGAAGATAATATCGTTTTTCTTCCAATCATTGTGGTGGAAGAATTGGATCGCTTTAAAAAAGATCAAAATGAAAATGGTCGTAACGCTCGTTATTTTTCTAGAGTGGTTGATGAGTTAAGGCAGCAAGGTTCCTTGGCTGAAGGAGTGGAATTAGAAGGTGGAGGCAAGCTCGTTATTAGTATTGGTGAAGATTACAATAGTTCGGTAACGGGAATTGATCTCAAGATTAATGACAATAAAATTTTGGCCAATGCGCTTGCGCTTAAGGACAAAGGCGAAACAGTCATTCTTATTTCCAAAGATATTAATTTGCGTCTTAAAGCAGATGCTTTGGGTCTTCCCTCTCAAGATTATATTTCTCGTCAAGCAAGCTCAGAGGAAGTTTTCTCTGGTCAAAAGATTTTTGAAGTGACAGCTGAGCGTTTAGCGAAATTTGAATCAGAACGTTTTTTAGATATGACTCAAGAAGAGATGGAGAATTCTTTTCCCAATGAATATATGATCATTTGCGAAGAGGGGAATCTTTCGCATCGTCGTTTGGGGCGCTATTCTGCTCAAAAGAAAGGTCTTGTACCTTTGATCCGTGTGAGAGAAGGAGTCTTTGGGATTTATCCGAAGAATGTTGAGCAGCAGTTTGCTTTTGATGCCCTTTTAAATCATGAAGTCAATTTGGTTAGTCTTATTGGTAAAGCAGGGACAGGGAAAACTCTTTTGGCCATTGCTGCCGGACTTGAACAAACAGTATCTCAGCGTCTTTACAACAGGGTTTTAGTTTCTAGACCCGTTATGCCAATGGGGCGCGATCTTGGTTTTTTGCCTGGTGATGTTAATGAAAAGCTAGGACCTTGGATGCAGCCTATTTTTGATAATATCGATTTTCTTTTTGGAACAAAATCTTCACCATCAGAAGTGAGCTGGGATGAATTGATCACCAAAGGTCTACTTCATGTTGAACCTTTGACTTACATCAGAGGTCGCTCTTTACCTGAGCAGTATATGATTGTGGATGAAGCACAAAACTTGAGTCCTCATGAAATAAAAACCATTATTACCAGAGCAGGGGAAGGCACTAAAATCATTTTGACGGGTGATACTGAGCAAATTGATAATCCTTATTTGGATTCTTTGAATAATGGTCTTTCTTATTGTGTCGATCGTTTGAAGACGGAAGAAATTGTGGCCCATATTTTATTGAAAGTTGGAGAGCGTTCACCGCTTTCAGAATTGGCCAGCTCTTTAATGTAATGAGGAAGTAGTAGAGTGAGTTACGAACGTAAACATTTACGTGCTCCTTTTCGTGAGCCTATTCTTTTTGAAGATGAGGGGCATGTTTATAAAGCTTTAGGTGCCAATATTTCAGAAGGTGGTATTCAAATCCACCAGATGCCTCATTTCCCTAAAAGTGAGATTGTATCCGTAATGTTTCCTTTGCCGCAATTTCCTCGTTTTATGAATTACAGCTTGGAGCGCTTGAAATCTTTTTCTCAAGAAATTTTTCCAGATAAAGTTGTTAATGGAAAAATTAAATCAGTGAGGAGGATGGGGGAGACTTCTTCTGTGGATGAAGTTTTTAGAGTGCGCATTGGTGTGCAATTTATTGAATTGGATCCTTTTGCCCAAAAACTTATTGCAGATTATGTTGATACTTTCGCCAGCAATGTTATTCATCTTTTGCGGCTGATTGAAGATGCCAATGCTTTTAAGCTTTCTTTGGAGAGTGCGCGAGTGTTGGCAAAAATTTTGCGTTACCCTGATAAGCTCAAATTAGCAGAACTCCACCGTCGCGTGGCACACGACTATGTGAGTTTGCAGTGGCTTAAAAAAAATGTTTCAACACATTAATGTGTTGTCTCTTTTTCGGCAGAAAGACTTCCCAATTTGTTAACCAAATTTTGCTTGAGTTGGAAGATTGCTTCAGAGAGAAGGGGCGAATCTTCTTGAACTCTTTTAGATAGTTCATTGAGCAGAATTTTTCCTCTTCGAATTTGTTGTTGAGATAGATCGAGTTGAGTGAATTCTTCAATGAAGACAGAAACCTCATTCATTAAGGAAAAATCAGAGAGAGCGTTGAGATAATTTTGATAACGAGAAGGGGCATCGTCCTGAGCCTTTTTTAGCTTCCATGAAGACAAACTGACTACATTGTCTGCATCGGTGAGCTTTTTTACCGTGTTGTTGTTTTCTAAATCCATTTTTCTTCCTTTCGTTTGAGCTAACGGACAACAGTCAGTCTAGTATGAGCAAGTACTATGCCAATAATCGCTTGAGCTTTCTTATATTTTCTGCAGATGGGATTGCCAAGATTAGTGGAAATAATTACATGGTTTTATTACGATTAGTTTTTTTAATAATAACTATTGCGATAACTACAAGAAGAGCAATGATAAAAATGGCAATATTAAAGCGTTTTACTAAATCAATGACTTTGTCCTGGAGTTTATAGGCCAGCGTGAAGATGGTCACAGTTGAAATCGTACAGGCAAGGAGATCGGCCAGCGCAAAACGCAGGAACTTCATTTTGCCAATCCCTGCTGTCAAAAAGAGCCCATTTCTAATGCCAAAAGGGATAAAGCGGCCAAAAATAAGGGTGATAACCCCATATTTATGGTAAAACTCCATGATTTTATAGACATTATCTTTGGATACCATTTTGGCAAAGAATTTAACTTCCCAGAGATGACGTCCTAGTTTTCTGCCAATTCCATAGCATATAAGGTCAGAAAGATAAGCGCCGAGGTAGACGCCAATGAAAAGCTGATAAGTGAGATCAGGGCGTTTATGGGCCAACATGGCCGAGGCGATGAGCATGAGGTCTTCAGAAACGGGAATATTAAAGCCGGCCAAAAGCAGGGAGCCAAAGATTATATATGGCGCATAGTCTGCATGTTGACTGATGAATAAGAGTAAGTCTTCCATGGCATGAGTGTAATGCTTTAGCCCTTCAAAGCCCAGAAAAAACTAATACTTGAGCGGTGCGCTCGGTTATTTTTTGTCCCCTTGAGAAGACTTTTTGGCACCGTGTAAAAAGTCTAATCTATCCTTTAATTGTTGTTCTCGACCGAATTCTGTGGGCCGATAGAAGGGAGGAATTGTGTCCACCGTATATTTTTGGGCCACAAAATGATTAGGAAAATCATGGGGGTATTTGTACTTCTCTACATGACGAGGATTGGGATAATTTTTTAAATGCTCGGGCACTTGGATATTAGGATTACTTTCGACATAGCTAAGGGCTTCGTTGATTCCCAGATAGGCAGCATTACTTTTATGGGTTGAGGCAAGATAGGTGGTTGCCTGCCCCAAAGTAATACGTGCTTCCGGCAATCCGATTTTTTCTACCACTTGAAGAGCATTGACGGCCACTTGTAGTGCCGTGGGATCGGCATTGCCTACATCCTCAGAGGCAAAGATAACGAGGCGGCGAGCGATAAAGATAGGGTCTTCTCCACCATCAATCATGACGGCCAGCCAAAGAAGTGCAGCACTAGGATCTGAGCCGCGCATACTTTTAATAAAGGCAGAGATGACATCGTAGTGACGATCCTGATCTTTATCAAAATAGCGCGCATTGAGCTTAAGTAGGTTTTCGAGTTCCGCTTTATCGAGCACTTGGCTGGGGTTGGAGTTGAAGGCTGTTTCCAGCATTGTTAAGGCTTTGCGGGCATCTCCGCCCGCCATAAAAGCTAAAAATGAGAGAGCTTCATCTTTAATTTGGACGGAAAATTTATTTTGGGCCCTTTTGAGGATGGATGCCAAATCTCCTTCGCTGAGTGACTGCAACTCAACTTGGTGGAGGCGAGAGAGCAGGGCACGGTTAAGGCTATGGCGCGGGTTTTCGGTGGTTGCTCCAATCAGTGTAAAATCACCAGCTTCAACCTGAGGGAGAAGGGCGTCTTGTTGAGCCTTGTTAAAGCGATGAATTTCATCGATAAAAATCGCAGGAGCCAATTGGTGGTAGTTTTTCATTTCCAAGGCCCTTTCGATCATTTTGCGTAGATCCCCCACGCCACCTAAGACGGCACTGAAAGAGTACATTTCTTTGCCATAGCGTTTGCAAAGAAGGCGTGCGAGAGTCGTCTTACCCACCCCGGGAGGACCTGAAAGCACAAGGCTAGGTAGTTTATCACCCTTGAGGAAAGCATAACGCTTGAGCAGATGATCCCATCCGGCAAATTCGGAGAGTTCCTGAGGTCGCAATTGATGGGCCCAGGGCGCATTGCTGCTTTCCTGAGTATCTTCTCTCTTTTCTAGAGGGGAAATAAATAATTCGGTCTGTTGTTTATCCATTGAAATTCCTTGACAAGCTAAGCTATGGATTTTAATGTGTACCACATATTTTTTGCACGAGGAAGGGGGTGATTTTAGTGGATTCAGCGATCAAAGTTACAGTGGATGAGAAAAATCCCGTGGAACGTAGTTTGAGAAAATTCAAGCGTATGGTTGAAGCTTACGGAGTTGTTCGCGAGTACAGAAAACGCCAAGAGTACAAAAAACCTTCTGTTCGTAATAAAGAAAAAGTTGCGTCAGCAGAGAAGCGTAGAAGAAAATTAGGAACTCGTCGTTTTAGCGCGAAGTACTAATCTTCAAAAAAGAAAGCCGGTATTATGACCGGCTTTTTTTTTAGTTTATGATCTTTCCATTGCAAGTTTGAGCGTTTGCTTTTTCTTGCGTGTTTCAATGACTTCAATTCCTTTTTGGTATTCTTTTCTTTGCATTGGCGGCTGTATGGTGTCGCCAAAGAGTTTAATTCTCATCCATTCTTTCACTGCTAGACTAAAGATAAGTAAAGGATGTGCTAGTTGTGAAAACTTTCTTTTGATCGTAAGTTGCTTGATATCTTTTTTTAGTTCGCGCAAAAGCAAATCCGTTTTCTTGTTTTCTGAAAAGAACTTTGCTGTAGGAAGGAAAAGATTAATTCTTTCCAATTGGGCATAAAAAAGTTTGGCCCTTTTTTGAATATGCTCATGAGTGCTTTGTGAACAATACATATAACCATTGTAGAATGTTCTCATGGCGCGTGCTAAGGATGCTCCATTGATTTGGTAATCTTTAAGAAAAGCCTGCTTAAGATAGTCTCTTGAGTCTAGAAGAGAAAAGTGAGGGTGTTTAAACCAAATGGTGTCTTGCCCATGTTGCTTTTTATAGGGAACTTGTGAGAGAGGTAAAAGAATGTCCTCTTTTTGATAATCCGCAAAAAGTTGGGTTCCAGGAATTGGTCCTAATCCCATAAATTGCAAATAATCAGGCTCTAAGGAGGTCACAAACTCCACATCATCCCAGATGCTTTCTTTGTCATGATGTTCCAGAAATAAAATTGCACTGGCCAATACCGCAATTCCTCGCCGACGCAATTCTTTTACTAAGTTTTTAAAATCTGTTCCTTCATTTTTTTCAAAAACATATTTTTTGGATTCAACACCTAACCAAATAAATTGAACACCAAGTCGCACTAAAAGATCTAGGTCTCCCAGATTGTTTAGGGTTTCCGCAGAACTAAAAATGCTGAAAGCGTAAGTTTTATTTTGGCGTTCCATGATTTCAATTAACTCTAGCGCTCTTTCTTTTTGCTTAAGAAAGTTTTCATCCATGATAAAAAAATCATGTAGTCCTTTTTCTATTTCATAACGCTGACAGATATCAAATATTTCTTGTCCTGTTTTTAAATAGGCCGAGTATTCTCGAAAGAAATGAGAAGTTGCGCAAAAGCGACACTTGTTGGCACAGCCGACACCTGGAACAATGATACCCGAATCCTGTGGCAGGGGCACACCCATCACTTTTCTATTGAAAGAGCTGAAGAGTAAGGGATGTCTGATCGGGGCATTGGTATCTTCATCTAGCAGTTTCCGCAAAAAATATACTCCTTCTCCGCGACAAATATAGTCGTGTTGTATGAGTTGTTCAATGTCTGGAATATTGGTGCCATGTCCGCCCAAGATAATTTTACTTTTGGGGGACAATTGTCTAATAGCGTGGCACATGCGAATGGCTTTTTCTAAATTAGGAATAATAAAGCTAACCCCAACATAGTCATAGGACTTCTTAATTTCCTTTTCAAAGTCCTTCCATTGGGGAAAATCGAGCACAGTGGTATCTGCTTTTATATTGGCAGCAAGTAGATGCAAACCAAAAGATTCATGATTAAAGCGATAACTAAAAAGTCCCTGTTCGCGGGTCACTTGATTGTGAAAAAGCTCCATTTTATTGCCAGCTTCACCATATTCATCATTTACATCAAATGGGCCAAACACAGAGCAAAGCAATATTCGTTTTTTGTGCATAACAATTAACCTCTTGTTTTTTTTATTCTTTTTTTGAGAAATTGTAGCGAAAAGAATACGGCTCTTTTGTAAAAGTTTTGTAAAAACTTGCTAAGTCTCCGTAAAAAGGTTAGTAACAGAAACCATGAATCGATTGTTTTATCCTATTTTGAACTTTATTTTGCTGCAAATTTGCATTTGTGTATTCACTGTTTTGTGGATTGGTTGGTTTTTTATTGAAAAGCATGAGTATCAGAAATTAGTGCAGATTACAAAGATCAGCTATACCAACTTTGAACATTTACATATGAGTCAATCGACTCTTTTTACAGGAATTGCTTTTTTTGCATTTGTGATTATTGTTTCAACCTTTATGTTTATTGGTTGGGTTAAGGAAAAAGTATTGGCCAAACATCGCAATGTCTTTTTTTCTGCTTTTACTCACGAACTGATGACGCCTATAACTTGTATTCAAATGAACGTTGAATCGGTACTTTACCGCGAGACTCTCAATGAGGAAAAAAAGAAGATGCTTTTGGAAGCCGCTTTTTCTGAGGGGAAAAGGTTAGAAGGCTCGATCAATAAGATCATTGCAATGACTCGTATTGAGTATAAGAAGACTCTTTTAAATAAAGAGATGTTGAGTGTGCAGGAGTTTTTTTCGAGTTATGTTGAAACGAAGAAAGAGTACTACCCTCATGTTCATTTTGAATTAAAT
Organism: Bacteriovoracaceae bacterium; assembly: GCA_003245675.1. Taxonomy (GTDB): domain Bacteria; phylum Bdellovibrionota; class Bacteriovoracia; order Bacteriovoracales; family Bacteriovoracaceae; genus SZUA-425. Next base: position 9,338 of record QKCN01000110.1, read on the forward strand.
CTCTCTGACTGCGGCAAATTAATTATGGCCGTTGATCCTTTGTATTTTACAATTGCCTTAGATAATTTGATTGAAAATGCGGTGAAATATTCCAAAGATAAAGATAAAGATAAAGATACCACACGTATTCAATTGCTTTTGACGCATAAAATATTCCCACAAAAGCTGTTGTTAGAAGTTAAGGATAATGGCGTAGGAATGGAGCCTAATCGCGTAAAAAAATTATTCCAGATATTTTATCAGGATCGACCAAATTCACCCGGCAATGGTCTTGGTCTTTGTATTGTAGAGAATGTCAGTCGTCTGCATAAAGGTAAGGTATGGGGAGTGAGTGAAGGTGTCGGAAAGGGAATGTCCTTTGTGATTCAACTGCCGTATAAGAAGGTTTATGAAAAAAAGAATTTTATTAGTTGAGGATGAGCCAAATTTATCAAATAGCTTAAGTCTCATCCTTGCTGAAGAAAATTATGAGGTTTTGGCCCTCGCGACTGGGCGGCCCGCGATTGAAAAATTTCAAGAATATGATCTTCTTGTTTTAGATCTGATGTTGCCTGACATTGATGGCGTTGATGTTGTAAAGGCCATTCGTGACAAATCGCCGCAATTTCCTATTATTATTATTTCTTCTCGTTCCTCAGAAGACGATCTAGTGCAAGGATTATCGGCAGGAGCAGACGACTATATGACGAAGCCTTTTTCGATAAAAGAGCTTTTGTTGAGAATTAGAAGAATGCTTGTTCGCCAAAAGTTTTATCTAGAAGAAGACGACACTAAAAAGAATAGCAAAGATTGGCCACGTATTTCTTGTTTTCAATTCCCTTCTGGGTTGCGAATTGACTTTGCTAATTTTAGGGCCCATACATTGCAAGGCGAAATTGCCCTGACGACGCAGGAAGCTTATGTCTTGCATCATTTAGTTGAGTATGAGAATCAGGTCGTTGCTCGTCAAGATTTACTTGCCAAAATTTGGGGACACAATCTCTCGGTTGAGACGCGGACTATTGATAATTTTGTAGTGCGTTTTCGAAAATACTTTGAGAACAATACTCAGAAACCGAAGCATTTTATAACCAAAAGAGGTGTCGGCTATTTATTTAAATCCAAAAGCTAACGCAAATTCCTTAAAACAATTTTCAAAACAGAGTTCCAGCGAAAGTGGATTGTATTGAGCAGTTTTTTGGCAATAGGATCGGCCTTAAGTGTCCCTTTCATAAGAAGCTTATTTGTCATGTTGAAGGAAATATTAAGGTCATGAAGTTTTGCCGCTAAAACCTGATGCCCTTGTGGTTGTGAAGATATTTGGCGTAGAGGATCAATAAGAGTTGAAAGCATGTCTTCAAAAACAATACGATGCTTTTCCGCAACACTAGAGCAAAGCATAATGCCCCAATAGATTCCGAGGCGATTGAGATTGTTTTGCATTTCTTGCAAATGGATTTTGTCTTGTGCGAAATCTGTTCGGCGTGTCAGCATAAGACTTTGCAAGTTGTACTTTAGCTTAAGAGAGAAGAAAGAGAAGTTCTCTAACTGCCATATATAGTTCAAACAATTTTCTTGATTATCTTCGGGGCAGTTCAGTAGGAAATTGGATGATTGTGTTCGCAGTCTTTCTTTATCTACAAACTGGGAAATGCGCACAATTTGGGTGGAGATTTGTTGAATTTTGTTTTCACATTCCTTTTCTTGGCCACCTTCTAGGCATTCATCTTGGAAGTCAGCCACTGAAGTTTCGATTTTATGCATGTATTGCTTGAGGCTGATGACTTCTGCCGTCTGAGGATAGAGCAATTTTAGAACGGAGTAAAAATCCGATACAATACTGCGCATTTGAGGACGAATGTAGCGTAGATATTGTAAACGGTTTACCGAAAGATCTTGGGTTACAAAACCGAAGGAGGGAAAACAAAAAATAATGGATAAAAAAATTAATAATCTTTTCATAAAAAATGAGGCGGCGTTTAGCCGCCTCTTGATATTTTACCTTTTGGTTAGTTGGATAGAAAGAGAATCTCCATCAATGTCGTACTCAATGCCATTTGTTATCTTGCTTGTTTTGGTCGCTTCATCGCACAGAGTTTCTTTTTGGATATATTCCAAATGAGATTCGAAGGCGGTTGCGACTTTTCCGGTGGCATAGAATGTGAGAGCAATGCGATCGGCAATATTGAAGTTGAGATCTTTTCTCGTTTTTTGAATGCGATTGACTACTTCTCGGGCAATGCCTTCATTGATCAGACCATCGTTGAGATTACAGTCCATAACAATGGAAATGAAGCGATTTGAAAGAGCATCAGAGTCGTCTTTGGGACCTCTGCGGATGAGGAAGTCATCGGCAGTGAAATTTTCACCATTTAGTTCTAGAATTTCTCCACTTTCAATTTTGATAAGCTGTTCTGTTGAAAGTTTTCCAATCAGTCCTCTAAATTCCCCAAGGCGCTTCCCAAGGCGTTTGCCGAGTACAGGAGCGTTAGGTAGGGCCGAAAAAAGTACAAAATTTTCTTCATCCTGACGATACTCAACTTCTTTGATATTGAGCTCTGTCTTGATGTAGTCTTCAAGTGCCTTCACTTCCTTAAGTACGGATTCATCACGGTGAATGATCTTAAGAGACTGCAAAGGTGTTTTTACCTTGATCTGTACTTGATTTCTTTTTTGCCGTCCCATGAGAATAATTTGCTGCATGCGCTCAACGGCATCTTCCAAATCAACGTTAATGTGTTTGGCATCGGTAATAGGGTAGTCACAGAGGTGAACTGATTCTTCTGTGATTTCACCAAAGCTTTTGAGTTCTTGGAAAACATGTTCACTTAAAAAAGGTGCAAATGGGGCCATTAAAGTGCTCATGGTTTTTATGGCCATGTATAAAGCAGAGTAGGCTTCTTTTTTATCGTCCTTTAGACCTTCTTCCCAAAAACGGCGACGATTCAGACGAATATACCAATTTGTTAAGTCTTCAGAGAAAGCAAAGAGTGCAGGAACCACATTATAGAGGCGATAAGCTTCCATTTCTGCCGTGACATTTTCAATAAGGCTTTCTAGCTTAGACATGAGCCAACGATCGAGAATGTTGTCTCCAATTTTCAGATCTGTTTTGGGATTCCAATTATCAATCTCAGCATAAGTTTGGAAAAATTTATGAGCATTGTACCAAGGAAGGAGTACACGGCGAACCATGTCTTTAACTCCGTCATCGGTAAAGCGTAGTTCTTCAGCCTTAACGAGTCCAGAGTTGATCAAGAAGAGGCGAAGGGCATCTGAGCCAAATTGTTCCATCAATACATCTGGAGCGGTGTAGTTCTTGAGGCGTTTACTCATTTTGCGGCCATCGGCAGCGAGAACCATGCCATTGACGATAACATTTTTGAAAGCGGGTTTGTCAAAGAGCATGCTGGAGAGCACGGTCAAGGTGTAAAACCAGCCACGAGTTTGATCGAGACCTTCTGCGATATACTCAGCGGGAAAGCCTGTTTCAAAGACGTCTTTATTTTCAAAAGGGTAGTGTAGTTGGGCATAAGGCATAGAGCCTGATTCAAACCAACAGTCGAGTACTTCTGAAATTCGGCGATAGGTCCCAGCTTCCCCTGCTTTTTGAAAAGTGAGATCATCGACGTATTCACGGTGAAGGTCAGTGACTTTGGTTTGAGTGGCTTCTTCTAGTTCTTTGATTGAGCCAAAACAAGCCATGCTACCTGTTTCGTCATTGATCCAAATTGGCAGTGGAGTTCCCCAGACGCGGTTACGGGAGATGGCCCAATCGCGAGCGCCTTCCAGCCATTTTCCGAAGCGGCCTTCTTTGATATGAGAAGGGACCCAATTGATTGCTTCGTTAGCTTTTAGCATTTTATCTTTGATCTTATCTACTGAGAGATACCATTGGGGCATCGTCTTGTAGAGAAGTGGAGTATCGGTTCGAGGACAGAAGGGATAGGAGTGTGAACAAGTGGATTGCTCATAGATTTTATCTTCTTCTTTAAGTCTTTTAATGATTTCTTTATCCGCGTCCTTAACGTAAATTCCGGCCCAATCGGTGACTTCAGGAGTAAACTTTCCAGCATCATCAACAGGACAAACGAGCACATCTTTGAGTCCTGCTTCTTTCATCACGCGGTTATCATCTTCACCGAAGGCAGGAGCGATATGTACAATTCCGGTACCATCAGAGGTGGTAACGTATTCATCACTTAAGACTTGGTAGGCACCTTGGTCTGCTAATTCTTTGAAGTAAGGGAAAAGTGGTTCGTAGCGGAGACCTACGAGTTTATCTCCCTTAAAGGTTTCTAGAATTTCGTAGTCGCGTTTTTTGGAGTAAGCCGCGACACGGTCTTTGGCCATCAACAATTTAATATTATATTTTTTGTCGAGCACTTTTACGTAATCTAGTTCCTTATTGACACAAAGGGCGAGGTTAGAAGGAAGTGTCCAAGGAGTTGTCGTCCAAGCTGTGAGGTAGCAATCATCGTCTTTGACTTTGAAAACGATGGTAATCGCAGGGTCTTGTACTTCTTGATAGTTCGATGTGGCTTCAAAGTTAGAAAGACCAGTTCCGAGAGCTGTTGAGAAGGGAACGACTTTATTGCCTTTGTAAATCAAGCCTTTGTCCCAAGCTTGTTTGAAAACCCACCAAACAGATTCCATAAAAGAAAGATCCATGGTGCGATACTGATTTCCAAAATCTACCCAGCGTCCAAGTCGAGTGACCGTCTTTTCCCACTCGGCAGTATAGCGGCTAACAATGCCTCGGCATTCGTCATTGTATTTTTTGACTCCGTTTTCTTTTACAAAATCGAGAGCAGACATGCCAAATTTTTTATCGATCTCTTGTTCGATGGGAAGACCATGGCAATCCCAACCAAAACGGCGATCGACATAATATCCTTTCATGGTGAAATAACGAGGAACAACATCTTTGAGAGTGTTGGCCACAAGGTGACCATGGTGAGGGAGACCCGTTGCAAAGGGGGGCCCATCATAGAAAATATAATTCTTTCCTTGTTTCGTTTTTTCTAGGGATTTTTTGAAAATGTTGTTGGTCTTCCAGAAGTCTAAAACTTTGTGTTCCGCCTCAACAAAACTAAATTGACCTTGTTCTACATTTTTTTCTTCAGACATAGTCCTTTACCTCTTTATGATCTAAATATTCATGACCCAAATTTATAGCATATAATGTACCGGGGATAAAGCTTGTATCTTTGTCTAGTTGGCGGCGCGTTAAACGCAGCAATTGCCTTGACTTGAACAAAATACTTATATAGATCATCATAGGAACTTCTACTAATAATTGTTTTCAAGGAGTTCCTTCATGAGCCGTATAAGAGAAAACCTCAGTCTTACTTATGATGACGTTTTGCTCGTCCCCCAATATTCCGAAATTTTACCGGCCCAAACTAAGCTAAACTCCCGTTTATCGCGCAACATTGACTTGCAGATCCCGCTCGTATCTGCGGCGATGGATACGGTTACAGAGGTAGATATGGCCATTGCGATGGCACAACAGGGGGGCATGGGGGTTATCCATAAAAATATGGAGCCGCGTTTGCAGGCAAAACAAGTTACGCGAGTAAAAAAGTCAGAAGCGCGCATGATTATGAATCCTATTACCGTGCAAGAAACTGATACCTTAGGGCAGGTTCAGATGAAGACTCTAAAGTACAATATTACTGGAGTTCCCGTTATTGATGCGGCAGGGGATCTTAAGGGGATTTTGACCCAAAGAGATATGGGCCTAGCTAAAGGAGCTTCCCAACTCGTTTCAGAAATTATGACTCCGCGGGAAAATTTAATTACTGCAACTAAAGATATTAGCACAGAAAAAGCCTTACAACTTTTGCATAAGCATCGTATTGAAAAATTACCCATCATTGATGAAAAGGGAAAATTAATTGGCTTAGTAACCATTAAAGATTTGAAACGCAAAATAGAGTTTCCTCACGCTTGCAAAGATAAACTGGGGCGTTTGAGAGTTGCTGCGGCTTGTGGTGTTGGGCCTAAAGAAGTGGAGAGGGCAGAAGCTCTTATCCAAGCGGATGTCGATGCCATTGTTATTGATTCGGCCCATGGACATTCGCGTGGGATTATCGAAATGGTAAAAAAAGTAAAATCCATGATTGGGGATAAAAAAGTTGATGTCATTGCGGGCAATATTGCCACGGCCGAAGCGGCGAAGGCTTTGATCGCGGCAGGAGCTGATGCGGTGAAGGTGGGAATTGGTCCTGGTTCAATTTGCACCACTCGTATTGTGGCAGGAGTTGGGGTTCCTCAGCTTTCGGCCGTTATGGAATGTGCGGAGATTTGTCGTAAGGCCGGTGTGCCACTCATTGCCGATGGCGGAGTTAAGTTTTCTGGGGATGTGGTCAAAGCGTTGGCCGCAGGGGCAGAATCGGTGATGTTAGGATCAATGTTAGCTGGAGCAGATGAAACTCCTGGTGAAAGTATTCTTTATCAGGGGCGTCGCTTTAAGTCATATCGTGGTATGGGATCCCTGAGTGCGATGTCTTGTGGCTCCAAAGATCGCTATGGGCAAGGGGATGTTACGGATCAAAAAAAACTGGTTCCAGAAGGCGTTGAGGGAATGGTTCCCAGTCGGGGGCCAGTGAAAGATACTCTTTATCAATTGATGGGAGGTATTCGCTCGGGAATGGGCTATTTGGGGGCACATACTTTAGACGATCTTTTTGAGAAGGCTGAATTTGTGCGCATTACCGCTGCCTCACTTAAAGAATCACATCCTCATGATGTCACTATTACGAAGGAAGCCCCAAATTATTCTTCTAAAGCTTAAGGAGCTAAAATGAACTGGCAAAACTTTGCGGTTGGCATTATCGATTTTGGATCTCAGTATACTCAGCTTTTGGCCCGCAGGATGCGCGAGTTGGGATTGTCGTCAGTGATTATCCCCTATGAAGATGCACTGGCGCAAATTGAAAAAAAGCAACTTCCAAAGGCCATTATTTTGTCCGGAGGTCCCCATTCTGTATTTTTAGATAACCGCAATTTTAAATCTCTGTTTGCTTTAAAAAATATTCCGATGTTGGGAGTTTGTTATGGCATGCAACTGATGGCCCATCATAATGGTGGCAAAGTCGAAAAAGGTGAAGTGGGAGAATATGGACATACTGAACTTTTTTCTCAGGACAATTTTTATGCAGAGAAACTACAGGGCGACGTTTCTGTTTGGATGAGCCATTTTGATCAAGTAAAATCTGTTGGAAATGATTTTAAGGTGATTTTAAAGAGCCCCAAAAATGTTATCGCAGGGTTTCAACATAATACCTTGCCTTGGTTAGCTTATCAGTTTCATGCTGAAGTTGATCATGGAACACATAATCGTGAATTTTTGGAGTACTTCTGCTTTGAAGTGGCGAAACTCAAGCCTGATTGGGATATCGATTCCATGTTGGAGGATATTAAAGCTAGAATTAATTTTGATCCCAAGAAGAAAGTTCTTTGCGCTTTTTCGGGGGGAGTCGATTCCTTGGTTGCCGCCGTCATAGCTCAAAAAGTATTAGGTGCTGATCCTTACTGCTTTTACGTTGATACCGGTTTGCAGCGCATTCAAGATGCTGAACACATTAAAACTTTGCAAACAAATCTTGGGCTAAAAATTGAAGTGGTCGATGCCTCTCAGCTTTTCCTCGACCGTTTGGCCAATGTTGCAGAGCCAGAGCAAAAGAGAAAAATTATTGGACATACTTTTATCGAAGTCTTTGAACAGAAAGTTCACCAATTTGAAAGTGAGAAGGGGATTAAGTTTGATTATCTATTGCAGGGAACACTCTATCCTGATGTCATTGAATCAGTTTCGCCTCATGGAAAAGATGGTCCATCGGTAACAATCAAATCTCATCATAATGTGGGAGGCTTACCGGAGCGAATGCATCTTGAATTATTAGAACCTTTGCGTTTTCTCTTTAAAGATGAAGTAAGACGTATTGGTTTGTCTTTGGATCTTCCGCGCCAGTGGCTTTTTCGCCATCCGTTTCCTGGCCCCGCTTTGGGGGTCCGCATTATGGGGGATGTAAGTGTAGAGCGTTTGCGGATGGTGCGTGAGGCAGATCATATCCTTTACCAAGAAATGCTCGAGCATAATCTTTATGATTCAATCTGGCAGGCATTTACAGTCTTCTTGCCCGTTAAAACAGTGGGAGTAAAAGGGGATGAGCGAGCCTATGAAGAAGTTATTTGTGTGCGTCTCGTAAACAGCTTTGATGGTATGACTGCTAAAATTTCTCAGGTACCTTTTCCTTTTTTAGAGAAGGTTTCCAGTCGTATTGCCAATGAAGTAAAAGGTATTACGCGAGTCGTTTACGATATTACTTCTAAGCCCCCAGGCACCATTGAGTGGGAATAATTGCCTAGTGTTATTACCGATAATTTAAGACCGTTAACCGCAAGGTTGATTCGCCGAAAAGAAGAGTATGAGCAAGTTTATACTCTTCTTATTTATTTTTTATTGGTCTAATGCTTGGGCCGAATTTGCGAAAAAGCGAGAGGTCGATCACGATCCTATTCGTTATAAGGGGCAAAGTGCGAATATAATCCAGTGGAATAAATTAGATGTTGATAAATGGTTTGATATCAAACGTTGGATGCGTGAGCGCAAGCTTAAAAATGAAAATCCTTTGTGGAAAATACAATCACGCGGAAGACTTTATCAAGAACTAATGGGGCGTTTTATTTCTTGTGTTGGCTCTTGCCAAGTATATCGAGGAGAAAAGTTTGCGATGGCTTCGCATCAAACTCAGGTTCTAGAGCGAGATGAAGTGAGGACTCTTGATGATAGCTATGCTTGGATTTATCTTAGCGATGGAAGCTTGGTTCGCCTGTCGCCTCGTTCTTCTCTTAGCTTTAATGAAATAAATTTTGGAAAAAAACGCAATATGCTTGTTATGCGTGTAAATGAGGGAAATATTCTTTTTATTGGAAGGCAGAATCATCCTTTGGCTGAATTTGAGGGGCAAGAAACGGATTCTATTTTCTTACCTCTTTACCTAAAAGAAGCAAATATCTCTTATTATGTCTATGATCGTTTCTGGGGTTTGAATGAGGAGGATCTTTTAGCCTCCGCCTTAGATGATCGAACTCCCTTTAAGGATCACTTTAAGAAGGCAAATGCCTTTTGGAGAACGAATCAAGAAAATTCTCATTTTAAACCCACTGTGACGATGCTTGTATTGCCCAACATTACACTTGAGGGAGTTAATCCCATTATTGGAGCCTATGTCACGCCTGGAGAAGATAGTTATTTTAAAAATTACAATCCAACTCGTTATTATGATATTCCCGAGGAGGAGCAGAATGAGCGTCCTTTGACTTTGTATTTTCGTGGATATGATAATAATCGAACAGAAATTGAAGCGGCATTTGATATTTGGTTTCAGGTTGATTCTCAAGGTAAGGATTTTTCCTCTAAAGAAGTTAATACGGTAGGCTTGGGAGATGTTGTTACGCGTAGGATTCCTTCTATCTTCATCGCAAGAGAGTTTTGGTTTTCCCGTTATGGGCTTCCCTTGTCGCAAGAAAATTTAGATCCTAAAGAGTTGGCAACAGAGCAGGGTTATCGCTTGTGGGAAACAGAAAGTGTTAATGAACAAGGTAAATTGGATTTGGATGCGCGTTTGGATTTTTGGCGCGTTTATTCTCGTAAAGCAGAGACAATGAATGTCTACGATATGAAGCGCTTTAAAGAGCATCGTGAATTTTTACGACCTTCTTTGGATTCATTTTCTGTATCTTTTTTCAATAAGGCGGCAGAAGCCTATTTGAATTCTTTGAAGCAAGATGTCTTTACTTCTTGGGAAGATCAGAAAACTATTCATGAGTATGGTTATGATTTCTGGTTATATCATAAGGCCAAAGGAAATTAATTTTGGAAAAATTAAAGCTAGTTTTGGGGAGTCAAAGTCCCAGACGCAAAGAACTACTCGGATGGTTAAACCTTCCTTTTTCAGTGCTTGTTCCAAATATTGAAGAGATAAGTGAATTCACATTACCCTCTGAGATTGTAGAGGATGTTGCTTGTCAAAAAGGACGGGCCGTTTTGCAGCAACTGACTGATTCTCAAGTTATTGTTGTGGCATCTGATACCATTGTAGTACGGGATGATGATATTTTAGGAAAGCCTGCTGATTTGAGTGAAGCCAGGCAGATGTTGAGCAGTTTGGCCGGGCGCTCTCACTATGTCTATAGTGCAGTCTATTTGGGGCGGAAATTAGATGGTCATCTTCAAGAGCAATCTTTTGTCGTAAAAAGTAAGGTCTATTTTGATGACTTTAGTGAAGATACTTTAGAAACCTATTTATCCTTTGGTGAGAGTTTAGATAAGGCAGGTGCCTATGGTATCCAAGGAGCTTCACTTACTTTTATTTCTAGGGTGGAAGGTTCTTACTCTAATGTGGTGGGATTCCCTTTGAGTGATTTCCTGCGAGAATTAAAGTCGTTTATTGGAGTAGAGCAAGATGATCAGGGATCTTGGCGAAAACTTTTCGTGTAATTGGGGAAAGCTGGAATATCTTTCGGAAAACTCTTGGCAGATTATTGTTAATGTCAAAGTTGCTCCGGGGGCCAAAATAGAAAAGCATTGCCAAGAAGGTGATCATGTAAAGGTCTTTTTGAGGGCCCGTCCCGTGGAAGGGGCAGCCAATAAAGCTTTGCAGGAATACTTTTCCAAAGCTTTGGGCATTCCTAAAAGTGCAATTTCGATTTTGAAAGGAGATAAGGGAAGAGAAAAACAACTTGCCTTATACTTTGAGACAAAGAAGAATAAGGGCATAGAATTTTTTAAGGACAAGATTTTGAAATTTGGGATTTTTTCTTTTCTTTTTTTCTTTTGTTTTTTTGCTACTCCTTTAGCTCGTGCTCAAGATGAAGTGAGTAAGGATGCTACCCCTGCGGCCGATCAGCAAGAGACTTCTCAATTAACAGAGAGAGATGTGCTGCTCAATGAATATGAGGCTGTTCTCAAGGTCAAGCAAGATGAGTTTCCTCAGCAGTTTTTTGAATTAAATAAAAAAGCACAAGATTTTCTAGAGAGAGAAAAAAACGTTTGCTCTAATCAGTACGATGCTATTACTTTTGAGCAATCGGGAGTTGAAAAGGCTGAGGCTGAAAAATTGTCTCGTGATGAGAAGGAAAGTTGCTTTCGAAAATTGCGCTCTCATCAAGTCGTTTTAATTGAGTCTCAATTCAATGCTCGCAAAAACTATCTCAAAAAGCTGCATGAAAAAGTGCTTCAGGATTTAGACAAGGCTAAAAACGACGCCATCCAAGAGGCATATCAAAATTTTGAGCAAAACAAAAAGATGCTTTTATTGCAGCAAAAGAAAAGTAGTAAACGCAATCGCTCGAAAAAATAACTTAATTAGCGTGGTATAGTTATACCTTTAATCTCCAAAAGCGTATTTTGGGGCTTCATGCTTTTGCTTTTGGTTAGTGAGCGCATAGGGCGCATTCTTAGTTTCTCTTTTTTTACTTTATTGGGATTGGGGTCTGAAAAAAGAGAATTTCTAATAGGAAGAGAGGGGGAAAGCTCTTTTGTTTCGAGTTTGTTTTCCTGTTCGTTGTTCATAAATCCCTCTCCATTTGAGTTGTTTTTAACTGTAATTAGTGTTTTTAAGTTCCACTATATTACCACATAAATTGATATTTTTCATTTATTCCACAACATCTATTTAATTCGTTTAAAATTTACATGGTAAGGCCAATGCGTTATTAATGAATATCATTTATTCAGGGTAAAATTGTATGATTAAAAATAATATTTGTTTTGTTGTTTTATTGCTCTTTGCATCCTGCTCCACCATGAGGACTCTTCCTGTTAAAACGACCCAATCGCTGATTGAAGAATCTGCCAAAGAACTCGAAACAGAGAGAAGTTGGGAGATTTTTAAGGATGCAACGCTCTCTCATTTAAAGTTGATGGAGGGCATGTTGAAATTGGATCCCAACAATGAAACATTGCTCTATGTATTGATCAAGGGATATTCTGCCTATGCCATGGGCGTTTATGAAACACTCTTCCTAGAAGATTATTTTATGGATGTAGAGGATTCTCCCTATAAAAAGCTGGCCCTCATCTCCTATAAAAAATCGTTAAAAATGGGTCTTCACTATTTGGAGGAGAAAGGAATTTCGACTGAGCTTCTCAAGCAGCTTTTGCGAAATACTGAACCAGAAGCGCAAAAAGTTTTGGATCGTTATCTTGATCATGAGTCACTTTCTGATATGAATGCTCTCTTTTTTACTGCCCAGGCTTTAGGGGGTATGATCAATCTAAAAAAAGACGATCTTTATCTTGTCTCTAAACTTCCTTTTGCTAAATTGTTGGCGGGGTGGGTTTGCTCTCATGACCCTAATTTCTATTATGGTTCTTGCGATTTACTGCAGGGAGCGATTAGTGCATCCACTCCTCGTATGTTAGGGGGTGATCCTGAAACAGGAAAGCTAGCTTTCTTAAATGCCATCAAGGCTTGGCCAAATAATTTCATGAATCGAATTATGTATATTCAGTACTATCTGGTTCCACAAGGTGATCGAGCAGAGTATCAAAAGCAAAAATCAATTATCACTAGCTTGCAAAAAAATTCCATTGGAATAAAAGACATATGGCCCGAACAAGAAATGACGCCTGAAGAAAAGGCAATATTTAAAAAGTCAGAGCAGATGAATCTTTTAAATGCAATTGCATTAAAAAAATTGGATGTCATGGAGCGCTTTGAAGATAAAATCTTTGAAGAATAAGAGAGTGGTGGATGAGATATTTATTATTGGTTTTATTGTTAGTCTTTCCTGGTCTTGTGATGGGAGCTGTTCGTGCCAAGATCGCCTTTTTGGCTCCTGAGGGATCTTCTTGGGGAAAAGTGGTCAAGGCAATGGCCAAAGAAATTAACAAGGAAACCGAAGGAGAGGTCCGCTTTAAGGTCTATTTTGGTGGAGTAGCTGGAGACGAACCCGATGTTTTGCGAAAAATCAGAATCGCACAATTGCAGGGCGGTATCTTTACTGGGAAAACCCTTGCCGACATATACCCAGACTCGCGCGTTATTGAAATTCCTTTTTCGTTTCACGATGATCGCGCACTTGCCTGGAAAACTTTGAATGATTTAACTCCCTTTTTTAATGAAGAGTATTCTAAAAGGGGAATGAAAAATCTTGGTTTTTTTGAAGTAGGGAAGGTCTATTTTGTATCTCAGAAAAAAGTAGAAAATTTGAAAGGTCTTTCGGGCATTAAAATTTGGGCCTGGGAAGGGGATCGAGTGGTCGCCGCCATGTTAAAAACAATGGGCTTGATCTCAGTGCCTCTGGCATTGCCAGATGTTCTTTCTTCTCTTTCTACAGGCATTATTGAAGCAGCTTATGCTTCTCCGATGGCCATGGTGGCTTTACAGTGGCACAGCAAAATTAAATATTTGATTGATTATCCTTTAGCCTTCTCGGTTGCTGCCTTTCTTGTTGATCAAGAAACGTGGAATAAAATCCCAAATAAGTATCAGACAAAAGTGGAACAAATAGTTAAAAAATATATGGAACAGGCAAATGAGCAAACAGCTCGAGAGAATGAAGAGGCTCTTGGAATGCTAAAAGCCGGAGGAGTTGAATTTATTACTTTTCCTGAGTCTGATCAAAAAACAAGTACTGATATTCGCAGTAAAGTGGTGTCATCCTTGATAAAAGAAAAAGTTTTTAGTGCGCAAATAATTGAGCGTGTTGAGAAAATTATAAAAGAAAAGAAAAAATGAAAGCGACTGCTCTTATAAAGAGATTAGATAATTTTCTTAGACTTAGCTTACGAGTTGTGATCGCTATGTCTTTGAGCCTTGTTATGCTGGGCTCTTGTTTTTCTGTGCTTTTGCGTTGGGTTGGTGCTTCTCCTTTATGGCTTGAGCCACTCATTCGCCATTTAGTTTTTCTACTTGCTTTTTTGGGAGCAGCCTTAGCTGTCGAGCATGGAAAACACGTTGTTATTGATCTCGTCCCGATGCTTTTGCGCAGTCGCCAGCAGCAAAGATCGGTTTTTTGGTTAGAGCGCTTGGGAGAATTTGTGGGGGCAATCATTACGTTTGTTCTTGCCTATTACGCTTGGCAATTTTTTCGTTTAGAAATGGAATATGGGCGCAAGGCTTTCTTGGGGATTCATAGTTCCTTTTTAGTTGGAATTATTCCTCTTGGTGCGATCATTTTGTCTTATAGCTTTTGTGGAAGTTTTATTCGCGCTTTTGTTGAGGAGAAGAAGTAAATGGCCATTGCAGGAGTTATTTCACTTATTCTTCTTGGACTCATGGGAACTCCTTTATTTGTTGTTATGCTTGCTTTAGGTCTTGTCCTTTTCATTGGTGCAGGAATTGAAGGTTCCGCTGTTCCTGTTGAGATGTATCGTCTCGCTTCTGCTCCAACTCTGACTTCAATACCTCTTTTTACTCTTGCTGGCTTGATGATGGCCCGCTCGAAAACTCCTGATCGCTTGCTTGCTTTTTTTGAAGCGAGTTTGGGGCGTTTCCCCGGAGGTGTGTCGTTTATTTCTTTAGTCCTCTGCGCATTTTTTACTGCATTTACTGGTGCTTCCGGTGTGACCATCTTGGCTCTTGGAGGATTGCTCCTGCCGCTTCTTATTAAAGAAGGCATGAAAGATAATTTTGCTTTGGGACTGGTAACGACGGCTGGAGCAGTGGGATTGCTTTTTGCCCCCAGCCTTCCTCTTATTCTTTATGGAATTGTAGGGAAAGTTGATATTGAAAAACTTTTTTTGGCTGGCATTGTTCCTGGTATCATATTCATTTTAATTTACACTGTTTGGGCCGTTAAGAATGCACCGACACGACAGCGCGAAGCTTTTAGTTGGAAAAAGGTAAAGGAAAGTAGCTGGAATGCGCGTTTTGAACTTCCACTTCCCATTTTGGTACTCGCAGGTATTTATGGTGGAGTCGTGACCGTTACCGAAGCCGCGGCTTTGACTTCATTCTATGTTTTTGTGATGGAGTTTTTCTTGTATCGAGATCTTCGTTTAGATAAGGATCTTGTTTCTCTTTTTAGTGAAAGTGCGATGCTCGTGGGGGCCATTTTAATTATTTTGTGTTCTGCCATGGGGGTTACAAGCTATCTCATTGATGAAGAAATTCCGATGAAGCTTTTAGAATTTATGCAGCAGTGGATCACTAATAAGTATTTATTCCTTTTGGGTCTTAATGTTTTCTTGTTAATTGTTGGCTGTTTGATGGATGTTTTTAGTGCCATTATCGTCGTGGTGCCTTTGATTTTGCCAATGGCAGATGTGTTTGGAATAAATCCCATTCATATGGCAATTATCTTTCTTGCGAATTTAGAAATTGGTTTTATCACACCACCTGTTGGCATTAATCTTTTTATAAGTAGTTTTCGTTTTGGGAAGCCCATGCTTGAACTTTATCGTTCTGTTTGGCCTTTTGTTCTTATCTCTTTTATTGCGTTAATGTTAATAACTTATATTCCCGCACTTTCTCTTTTTTGGTTTGATCTATGAATGTAAATCGCTTGCTTTTCTTTGGTTTCACTTTGTTTTTTTGTTTTGCGCTTGAGGCAAAGTCTTTTGAGCCCTACGAGTATTATGGTTTTTCACGTTTGGGAATCGTTGATGCGGGTCTTTACTCTGGACCTTGGGCCCCCGAATTAGCTCCTTTAAATAAAAGAAATGAACCCGCTTTTGCATTAGAAAAAGAGATGGATGTTTTTTTTCAACGTCATGTCAGTGAAGAACTTTCTGAGTTGAGCTCTTTTCTTTCTGAAGAAATTTTTGGTGGTTTAGAGTGTAATAGTGAGCTTCTTAATAAGAATTCATCCTATATGCGTTATTTGTTTCGCTTACAAACCATGAGTTATCTTTTTGCAGGACTACAGGAACTGAGCTTTTTATCTCAAAATCTTCATCTGGATAAGAACACTTGTACGATTGATTGGAATAAAGTTTTGAAGCAATGTCATCCTCAGACACCCGATATGAATTTGTTTTTAAAAAGGGCCCCCATTGTTATTGCTAGAGAAATACAGAATATGGAAAAACAGGCTCGCGAAATATTTAAATTTGAGCTTTGGAATGAAGAGGGTAAGAGGACATGGCCACTCTCTTACAATCGTTTGAGTTTTGTTAAAGGATCTGAGGCTCTTTTTTATCATGCCTCGGATATAAAAAAGGCGATAGCACAGGCTTGTTCTGAAGATCTTGATCTTTTTTCTTATATTTGCAGTGAAGAAGATTCTCTCTATGGGGTTTCTTATGTTCCTCTGGCCTATCAGGTGATTACTCGCTCTCATGTGATGCGAGTTATTGATGAAGGGGGCAAAGGGCGAAATTGTCTTAAACGTTTTGTTGATTTAGTCAGTTCTCGCGAGCGTTTGTATCGTCAGCTCCCCACGATTTATGATTCTTGCTATAAGCTTTTTTCTCAAAAAAAAGATGCCATGTATTTGCAAGGTGATCTTTTTCTCCCCGGAGCCTTGAAAGAATTTGATATAAAAGGACTCGATGATTTTATCTATGCGGAAAATAAGCCGAAGGTTCAACCCACTGCGACTCCTCAGGTTGTTTTGGCCCAGCAGACTCCAGTTGCTTTTGAGCCGACACCTACTCCGACTGTTACGGCTACACCTACGCCAACCGCAATACCAACTCCTCTTCCTACTGTTGCAGTTGTTCGCTCTGCTTTTGAGGAAGCTTGTTATCAATTTGCCAATCGGTCCCCTAATGTCGATTTTGTTGATGTGGATATGGAGGCCCTACGTGGAGATCTCGTTTTCACCGATGAGCTGATGAAAAAGGCTGAAGGCCTTTGGGGCCCTTATCAAAAGGTTGAGGCATTACAGGAAATGAAGCAATTTGATAAATTGGGAAGTGAGCAGGCTCCAGTGCCTTTGCGCTTCTTGCTTTTTCTTATAAATTTGGAGCAACACCAAGGGCTTTACAATGTATTGTCTGTTATTGGAGAAGGCTTTTATGTTGTTAATGATTTGGAACGCAAAAGAAAAGCTGTATATATTAAATTGCTTAACGAAGAATCTTCTAATTGGCAGTGGCAGTTGCGTTTGACAGAGGCTCCGCCTATTCTTCCAGAAGTTAAAACGGAAAAAAAAGAAGAAGATAAAGGGAAGAAGACGAAGAAAAAGGGTAAATAGCGATTGTCAGTCCTTGTATATCGCCGCCATACATCCTGTATATCGCCGATTCCCGCGCATCCAGCGCTCCATCGGCATACCATACATCCTGTATATCGCCGATTCCCGCGCATCCAGCGCTCCATCGGCATACCACCATCGGCATACCATACATCCTGTATATCGCCGATTCCCGCGCATCCAGCGCTCCATCGGCATACCATACATCCTGTATATCGCCGATTCCCGCGCATCCAGCGCTCCATCGGCATACCATACATCCTGTATATAAAAAGCCCCTCGCATTCACGAGGGGCAATCTCTCTTATCTCTCTTGAGAATTTCCTTTTAACTTTTTGAACTATTTTAGGAATTCTCTATAACAAGTTGATTGATCTTGTGGCAAAAGGTAGTTCGGGCAGTGATTTTTGGCCGTTTTCATGAAATCATCACCGGCACCAGCAATAGCTCCTTCGATACATTCCACTTCTCCAATATAGGTTTCAGTCGCTTTTGTACACATTTCAGAGATGATGTACTTTGTGTCAGCTTCATTGAAATAGATTTTACTAGAGTCTGAAAGATAGTTTTTCAAGCACTCTGCATTTGATAGATAATAACTTGTCGTTTTATCGCAAAGTCTTACGCCCGCTTGCATTTCACTGCTTTGTGTTGCTTTCATTCCGGCATTGAGGATTTTGGTTTGGGTTTCATAGCTTATAAAATTATCTGCGGCATTGTAGATAACTTTATTAATCCAATAACCTTTCACGGGTCTTTGTGGTCTTGATGGTGGAGTGTAATTGTCTTCTTCCATCGATTCATCAAATGCTTTTAAACCAATGGCAATCGCACGTTTTCTGAGCTCTGTTTTTTCTCTGGCATTGAATTTCTCGCTAGACAGTTGAGCATTGGTTCCTTCAATGGTCAAAAGTTTATCTTCATAAGAAATACCTTGCGCATTTTTATAAGAGTTGCCGCTTGTTGTTTTGAGGTCATAAAAATCACGGTTGGCATCCATGAAATTTACATTGCCATTTGCTGTTGCATAAAACAATTTTTGGTAGATAATTCTGAAATCACTTGCTCCACCTTCTGGACGAAGACTATATCTTTTAGTGCTTTTAACATCACTGGCACAATTATTAAGATCAACAGTAAGTAATTCTTCGCCATTGGCGGAAAGAATGGCTTCGATGCGTTGTCCATTTCCTTTTAGCTCTCCACAAGTCGCGCTGTTAAGAATGCTGTAAGTTGCAGCTCTATTGAGATTAATTTTACAAGCGCTTTCAATTTTATCGACTACGGATTGACTACATTCTGCGGCCATGACACTAGATGCGATTAAAGCAGTACTAAGACCTAATAATAAAGATTTCATAAAAACTCCTATGTGTCTGTGTGTGGACAATGTTATAAACAGTGGAGGATATATAGCACGGCGCGTAAGATGATTCACAGAAAAAGACGCATTGTGTAAATTTTACTTATGTTAGCTATTAAACCAGCTAATCTTAAAGATAGGGGCCCTAGTCTGAGTTGCGGCACGCAGGCCTGTTGGAGAATCTTCTAGAATGAGGCATTGAGTGTAATTGAGGTTAAATTTTTCCATTGCCGTCAAATAAGCTTCAGGATGGGGCTTAATTTGTGAGACCTGATTGGCTGATATTTTGAGATCAAAAAAAGATCCTAGATTATTAGCATCTAAAATGAGGTCCATATCTGCCTCAACACTGGCCGTGATAAGTGCTATCTTTGTTCCTTGAGTCTTTTGCTTTTGCAAAAAATCCATCATGACAGGAGGAATCATAACCATTTCTGGTTTTTGCTTGACCAGTTGGGCAAAAATACTGTGCTTTTCATCAACAAATTCTTGTCCTCTGATCTGAGGGTAGCGTAGGCACAGTTCTTGGAAAATGCTTTGGTCATCGCGGCCAAGCACAAGCTCATCTAGCTCTCCATTTTGGGGAGAGATGTTTCTTCGTTCTAGCCAAATTTGAGTAGCTTCTACATGTAGAGGTTCGGAGCTCAGCAAGGTTCCATCCATATCAGAAAGAATTGCACGTGGTTGATGATTGAGGCAATATTGCTCTAACTCATTGATTTGATTTATTGTGTCAAGATCTGCAATGATGGTGGACATTATTTCCTCGTCTATTTTTAAGTACTTAGAGATGCTAACATAGAAGCAGGAGAATTGCTTATGGATATTTTCTCTTTGGAAAAAAATCTACCGACAGCCAAAGTCCCCCAAAAATTGGGTGCTGCTCAACATGCTGTGCTCACGAAAGATGAGAATGGAATAATTCATCACCCTGCACCTCGGGGAAATCTATCTCAGGGAGAGATTCGGCAAAAGCTAAAGGAAAAAAAAGAAGCAGATGCTAAGGAGAGGGCAGAGAGTCTGGAAATTTCACGTCAGGCGAAATTAAAAGCTGCCCAGAGGAAAAAAGAGAAAGAGCTGGAGAAGGGAATAGCATCTGGTGATGAGGTCAAAGAAGAAAAGAAGAATGCTGATATCGTACTGAGTAATAATCCTTCAGATCCTCAAATGAAAGAAAAACTCAAAGCGGCTTTGAGTTCCGGTGCGGTCAATTTTTCGGGGAAAGAACAGCAAGTCTTGGCCAAAATTTTGAACAAAAAATGAGAAAAATGTAGTAAAGCTTCTTTTACTGATCAATTCAATTTTCAGCAGAAGAAGGTGGCCCCATGTCCGAACTTGTCAAACGTTCGTTGTTAAGTTCATTAATTAGTGAATCTAGTGCTTATACTCATTTTTACGACTTAGAAAAGTTGTTGAATCAGGGAGAGAGTTTTGCGCTTCTTCCGCTGCAACCTCTCTACCTTTCGCTCAAACATACTTCACAAGAATTGGTTGCTGAGGTTTTACCTAAACTTAGTTCTGAGCAGAGAAGTCTTTTAATGGATTTAGATATTTGGTTTAAGGACGACCTTGATATTGAAGCGTTTTCTTTTTGGCCATCTGTTTATCATGCTTGTTCGGATGATGAGACTAAAAGGGAGTTTATTAAAAGTGAATACTTTCTCTTTTTTCTAAAAAGCCGGGTTAATGTTTATACTTTTGATGTGGAAGATCCACAGTATCCCGATCACGATAACTACTTTTTGACAGAGGATAATTTACTGCTCATTGAATATGATGAAAATTTTCCTATGGTCATGGAGGTGAAGAACTTGATTCGTCTTTTATACAGTGAATTAGGTGTAGAAGAAGCTTATGTTTGGCTGTTTAAAATGGTTTCAGATACTCATTCTCACATGCAAGAAGAACTGTATTATCACAAAAAAGAACGCTTAAGAGATTTTGGAGTTATTGACTATTACGAAGCATTGGAAGTTTTAGGGGCATTTTCTTCGAGGGGCTCTTTAGAGTCTTATATTTTGGGAAAAAGACCTCTGACGGGTACACTCGATCAGGATATGAAAAATCAAGCTCTTCACCGTTCGACCGTTGTTCCTTTCAGGGAAGGATTGGATTCTATTCATCAGGAATTGGAAAAATTGGACGATGGAAAACGACAAGATTTTTTGCGTTTTAATTTTGTTAGACTCGTCAATGCTTCGCTTGTTGCCAAACATGCCATCAATCAAGGCACTGTTGCTATTAATAAAGTGGGATCAGCGACTCGCAGTTATCTGAATTTGGGATATGAATATATTCGGGATTTCTTGTCCGAAAAAAAAATGCATTTAGAGCATGGTGTATTTTCTTATTTCGAGTTCACTGATTGCTATCGCGTAGGACAAAGTCTTGTTCAATTGGAAAGACAAGCTTTGAAAAAAGAACTCAAGCAAAAAGGTTTTCTCGGAGATGAGGAGTCTTTTTTAGGTGAAAGTTGGAGCAAATTTTTAGATTATGCTTTTATGGATGTTCCTGAGATCCTTCGCCAAAATAGTCGCTACATGGCAATTGAAAATTTTGACGATTTTAAGCAATGGCAAACTCAGATTGCTCATTTGGTTGGGCAGTTGCCTTATATTTCTATTTTGCACAGAAATTTTAAAAGACTTGAAGAGGAAGGTCTGCTCAATGACAACTTCTATCTCAATTACTCAGTGCGGGATATTGATTTTGAAGCAATTATTCTCAGCAGTTTGATGAATTTTTCTCTTGGCCATTATGGTGATGAAAATGCTTCTAAAATGGGGCTTTCAGTTGCCGAATTACGTGAATTTGTGGTTCATTTTGCGGAAAGCGGGGAAAAAGGAAATTTCTTTTCAAGTGAAAATGAAAAATTGTCTGAAAGCATTGAGGCGTTTGTACAAAAGTTTTCTTTGGATAAATTTCCTCGGGATTATTTTTTAAGTCTTTTAAAGCAACACTTGGACAATCATGATTTTGCAGAACTTGCAGATGACGATTTTCGCCATATTGGTGGGCCGATTCTTTTGATTTCGTAGAAGCAATGCTAAAAGTATTTGTTTTTGAATAATTTGAGTTTACTCCAATCTTGGAAGATACAAGTTTTTGAAATCACTGATTCGTAATTGTTCGCTATTGTGCTGATTTTACTAAGTTTAAATTCAGTTTTTGGTAAAGTTTAGCCGATAAGAAGTCATGAAATTTCTTTTATTATTTATTTTAATTTTTGCCAATTGCCTTTGGGGGCAAGACGATGTTTTACAAGCTTTACAGAGTTATGCCCGCAAAGAGTTGGTTAATGAGGCTGTACTTGCTAATTATAGCGATGATATTCAGCGTTTAAAGGCCAAGCAAAAAGACTATCGAACGAGAATAGAGAATTTAGAAAGCGCTATTAAAAGTAGAGAAAAAATTATTGCCGACTACCCTCAAAATGAAAAAAAATTTTGGCAAATGGTTGATACTTTTGCCCTTCAAAAAGAAAATAAAAAAATTACCAAATGTATACAAAAAACGGTTGAAACAGAGGGCTACCGATCTGTTGTTGCAAACTGTGGATTGCTTCGAGAAAAGAATTTGGCAATATCTGAAAAAGAGCAAATTCTAAAATTACTCGAGGCGATTTATGAGCCTCAAGATAAATTAAAAGCAGATAATCGCTCAGAGCGATCTCGTATTGATACTTATGAAAAGTTGATAAATTCAGATCAAGCGAAAATTAATGGATTGGAAACTTCAAGAGATGCAGGTTTTCAAGAGTTGTATCCCTATAAAGCATATTTATCGGGCATCGAAATGTTAAGAGAGGAACCCTCTTTTTTAAATTGTAAGCGCGGAATGAAGTCTGTTGATTTGGAGCAGGAGTTTGTTTATTCTGGAGCTTCAGTTAAAGGTCCATTTTGGCAATTGCCGCGCGACAATCAAGATGGAGTAGGCTCCTGTTTTGCTAATGCAGCTAAGAATCTTTTAGTGAGTGTTAGTCAAGGTGAGTATAATGCTTCTTTTCTCGACATGGCCTTGCAGTACAAAGATAGAAATAATACTTTGTCTAAGGATGCTCTTGATGGTGGAGAAAGTTGCGCCACTTTGGAAAGGATTAAGCGCGTTGGCTTTTGTCCTCAAGCATTTTCTCCAGTGGAATCAGGAAAGAGCAATGAGCTTTTTGAGGGATTTTTCCCAGAGAAAGTTCCATCAATGTATGAACAGGCAGAGCTTTTTGCATTGGTTGCTGACTTCATTGATGCGCGGACACAATTTTCAAAGAACAAACAGTTAGAACAATATCTGGCGAAAAATATGAAAACCGTGATTGCTGATATTAATAAGAATGACTGTCTTATTTTTCCTTTGCCCTTTGTGGGGGAAGAAATTGTTCCCGAGTGGAAATGGAAGGAGTTATTTCATCTTTCTGAAGCAAAAAATAAAAGTCCCACAGTGAGCAAGACCTTTGCTTTAAAGCTGCTCCAAATGGAAAAAGATTTTGCTCCTCGCAAGCAGGAAATGTTTTTGGCTGGAAAGGGCCCCGTCGATGTCTTTGAGGCATTTTGGTCTCAGGTCGTTTCAGAGTTGCGTCCATATGGAATGGAAAATCGTAAAGAGTCTTTGCGCGACTATTATTGTAATCGCTTATCTGAGGATGTGAAAAAACCTAAATCGCATGAATGTTTAAAGGAAAGTTTGGATTATTTGGAGCGCTGGAAAAAACATGATGCTCAAGGGGGAGACTTAGCGCTTTGCCAATTCAATGGCGAGGATACCAATGTTCTTTTTAGTTCTTTGGGGAAATTACTTGAGACACTTGAAGAAATTGGTGGAAAATCTTCTCTTATGTTTAATGAAAAAGGGGAACTATTGGCCTCCTCTGATCTTATGCAGTTGGCTGTGGCGCCCGCTTGTCTTAATCCGGCCAATCGCCAGCAAATTGATTTTGAATTCTATTGTGAGCGCGATCCTTCTTTTGTGAAAAGGGCAAAAGAGTTATTTCCTCAAAAAGAAAAGCAGGATCAGTTTATGAGAGCCCGCATTGCGCTTAACTTATTGCAAGGGCAGGCTGTTGGAAATTCAACTTGTAATACCGTGGGATGCCATATTAATACAATTGTAGGAATGCGTTTTAATGAGCGCAATGGGCAATGTCAGTATAAAATTCGTGAATCACAGACTGGAACTTCTGATTGGCATGATGAAAGTGATATATTTGAAAATATCAAGGCTTTTACTGAGGCAGGGAGAGTTTGGTGAGAATAATTTGTTTCATTGCTTTATTGTTAAATCCTTGTCTGAGTTGGTCCGAATCTTTTTTCGTAAATGGGCGTTGGATTGATTTTTCCTCATTTGAAGGAACAAGTGTCCTCTGGGCAAATGGCCAAGTTGCGGCAAATGGCCATCAAGCACTAGTCGAGCTTAAGAAAAAAGACAAAATAGTAATTCCTCAACCTACCAAATACATCAGTTCTATGGGGTCAGCCTATTGCAAATATGTTTGGAAACAACCATCGTTGCTGGGCAAAAACAAGCAAGGCGATCAACGCTCTTTTTGCGTTTTCGCAGATGATAGTATTATTGAGCTAAATAGTCTCAGTTCCTATTTGGCAACTAAGAAAGTTTCTTTTTAAAAAAACGATTAAATTCTTTTTTGATATTGCTGTGGATCGGAGCACCTATTTTGCGCAATTCATTTACAAGTTCTTGGCGGAGCTTTTTTTGGGTTTGCTGATGAATTTGGGTGAGCTTGGGAGTTTGCAAATATTCCAAATTCATTTTTGTTTGTTCATTTAGTAAGCGATTAATTTTTTCGAGGCGCTGAGTGTTGTATTCCAAAAAGGTCTGTAGATTGTATTTGGGTTCTAGTCTTCTGAGTTTTTTGGAATCTGGAACATCAAGTTCTTCTAAAAAGTCTGCAAATCCTGGCATTTTTTCGAAATCTTTATCTTTGGGGCTCATGATTCAAACCTTTTGAGCTTGCTAAGGCGTCCCAATAGATTTTCGTAATAGGAACAGATTTTTCCAATTTTATTGAGTTCGCCTAGTTCGTGGCCAATATGGTTTAGCTCTTGAATTTTATTTTCATTTGTAGCGTTAATGATTTTGGTGGTTAGTAGATCGAGTTTTTGTTGGAGTTTCTTTTCTACAGGGAGTGAAGCTAGTTGATCTGCTTTTTTGTAGAGTGCTGGAACTTTTTCATAGGAATCAAATTGTTGAAATGGATGATTCTCTAATGGAAATGATGAAATGAGATAGATTGGATTGGGGTATAGAGGAGAAACACCTTCTCCTGAGATAAATTGTGTGAGGCGCTCACTAGCTTCTTCTGCCTCAACCTCTAGGGTGAAAGCTGAAATATCGAAGACAATGGGACGAACCCCTAAGCGCAGTAACTTGATTTTTTCATCAAGTTGCTCAAGGTTATTTATGTCAACACGTTCATAGCTGGGACAGGGCATATCTCTCTCTTTTCTTTTGATTAGAAGCTTGTAAAGTAGTTTCCTCCAAGTATAATTTTATTGAATAAAAGCGTTTTTGCAAACTTAAGATAGAAGAAAGGTGATTATGTCGATTCAACTGCCCTATGTTGATATGCCAAAGGAACTTGTTTCCGTCCTAAAAATGAATAACTTAGGGCCTCATGACAAGATGAATCGTATGCGCCAGCTTGTTATGGCCGAACCTCATCTTAAGATTTTAGTAGAGGATTACTTTGCTCGCAAAGAACGTCAGGAAACCATCTCTGAGATTATGGGCATTGCTGATTGGGAAGCGTGGCGAGATCGCATGTCATCTATTTATATCCACCGCAAAAAGACGGGAAAATACACTCGCGATGCTAAATTGAGCCTCGTTGACGATATTTTGGGGTTGGAAGCGAAATGTCGTCGTTTCTTTGTTGAAAGCTCTGCCCGAGCCTTTTTGTTTGGGTTTTATTTGACTTTGGCTAATATTGAAAGGCAGCAAATGTCTGAGCCCCTTATTGCCCTTCCCATGGATATTTTTCGTTGTTTGGAAATTGTATCGCAAAAATCTCCAGATATAGACTGGATTATGATTTTTATTTGGCACTACGTTGCTTTCAAGGGTGCCGATCAATTCATTGTGCGTTTTAAGGAGCAAATAGAGGATGATTTTTATCAAACTCTTTATTTAGAGTTTAATGAAATGGAAAAAGAGCTCTACATTTCTAATTTATTGGCCTACTCCTATTCCATTCAGGAAGTGGATTTTTTAGTGAATAAGGGAGTCTAGTCCATGAAAAAGCACCCTAATAGTGTTTGGAATTTGATGAATGAACTCAACAGTAAACAAGGGATTACTGAGGTCATTATTAATAGTCCAGAAAAGATTTTTATTGAGAAAGGGGGGCGTTTTTTCTTTCTCAATGTCAAATTAACAAAAGAGGATATTGCTGAATTTTGCCAAGATTTAGCTAGTTTAAATAGAAAGAAACTGGATATTGAAAATCCTATTCTTAACGGAAATATGGAAGATGGAAGCCGTATCAACATTGTGTTGGAGCCTTTTTCGCACGGCTGTCCTGCTGTAACCATTAGAAAATACCTCAAACATATTACTTCTTTTGATAATGATACGAGTATTTTTGGATTAGATGATAAATGGGTTCATTTTATTCGTGTCCTAATTCAAGCGCGCTGCAATCTTGTGGTTTCGGGCGGAACAGGTGTCGGGAAAACAACCTTCCTTAATCTGTTATTGCAAGAGATTCCACAAACTCAGCGAGTGATTACGATTGAAGATACAAAGGAGCTTTCGGCCAATTTATTGAACTGGGTTTCGTTAGAAACTTCTGCAGGAAATAGCTTGCATCAGACAATTATTACAATTCGTGACTTGGTTAAAAATTCTTTGCGTATGCGTCCCGATCGTATTGTTATTGGTGAGGTTCGAGGTGATGAAATTTTTGACCTTTTGCAGGCGATGAATACAGGTCATGATGGTTCCTTTACCACTATCCATGCTAATGCTCCTGCCGAATGTACTTCCCGTATTGAAAACCTCTTTTTGATGGCCGGCTATGAAATGCCTGTTAAGGTTGTGCGTGAGCAAATTTCATCCGCTTTGGATTTCATCATTCAGTTGGGCCGCGATCGTGATGGAAAGCGCGTCGTTACTCATTTCACTGAAATTTCAAATATGGAAGGGGATAAGATTTTGCTCCAAGATATTGGAAAGCATGTCAATGGAAGCCTAATGGCCACGGGGCTTGTTCCCAAACGCATGGGCGATTTAATAAAGTTTGGATTAGAGAAGGATTTCTTTCTTTAGTTTTCGATACTTATATAGAGTAGTTTTTTCACGCTCAATTGACTTTTTCCCGATTTACAACTATTTACCGCTCTTAGATTGCATTTAAAACAATATAGGAGCGTAAAATGAAAAAGTTAATATTGCTATCTTTGGTTTCCTTGCTTTTTACTTCTTCAGCTTTTGCCGCTTGGCGAGCGCAGATGAGATTTTTTGCTTCTCCAGTTCAAATTAATGCCCAGGTTTTTAATCCCAAACCGTATCCTATTCACTGCTGGGGTAATGTCTTTGGCAGCACAATGAGAGGGGCAGTGTTGAATGCTTGGTTTAATAATGTAATTTATCCCGGAGAAGTTCGCTCTACTTTTGTTGGTATCCATGATCCTCGTTATGATCGCTTTGTTGGGCATTGGTCTAATATTGTTTGTGAAGAATATTAATAAAATTAGAAATTATTATTCATAAAAAAAAGCCTCTTGTTTCCAAGAGGCTTTTTTTATTTAAGCGATGAATTTTAGCTATTATCTTCTTCTGCTACTACTGCCACTTCCTGAGCTTGTTCTTGAAGAAGAGCCACTGCTTCTACTGCTACTTCCTGAACTTGTGGAAGATCCGCTGCTTCTGCTTGGTGGGTTATAGCGACTTCCAGAACTACTGCTTCCAGAGCTTGTAGAAGAACCACTGCTTCTACTTGGTGGGTTATAGCGACTTCCAGAAGATGAAGATCCAGTTGATGGGCGAGTTGTGCTTCCTGAACCAGTTGAAGGACTTGTTCTAGGCTCTGTTCTTCTTGGAGTTGAAGGACTTGTTGTACTGCCGGACCCTGTGGATGGACGAGTTGTACTTCCAGATGAAGGAGGATTATAGCGTCCACCAGTTGGGGTTCCTGTTGATGGTCGAGTTGTACTTCCTGAACCAGTTGAAGGACTTGTTCTAGGCTCTGTTCTTCTTGGAGTTGAAGGACTTGTTGTACTTCCGGACCCTGTGGATGGACGAGTTGTACTTCCAGATGAAGGAGGATTATAGCGTCCACCAGTTGGAGTTCCAGTTGAAGGACGAGTTGTGCTTCCTGAACCTGTTGAAGGGCGAGTTGTTCTTGTTGGAGGAGTTGTTACTCTAGGTGCTGGCTCTACTCTTCTGCTTGGAGGATTATAGCGTGGCCCACGAGGAGTTGTTGGAGTACTGCGATAGTCGCGGTAGTTAGGAACAGTACTTCTGTGGTGACTTACGCAAGTTCCGTATGTTGTAGAGTAATACTCGTCAGAACGGCAGCTTCTTGTATATGTTGAGCGATAGTAAGTACAGCGACCGGCGCGATAATCAAAGTAAGAACCATATCCACAAGATGTTGAACTGCGGTATTCACAGCGGTGAGTGTAAGGACTCAAGTATTGGTTGTATCCGCAATTGTATTGTGTATAGATGCTGCGGCAATATCCTCTATTGTAATCATAGTATTCACCGTGACGACAGCTTTTGTATGTTGATACACAGAAGCCTCTGTAGTGATCATAGTATTCACCGGCACGACAGTTGCTATAATAGCTATAGTATACGCAACGGTTTTGTGACCAAGAGTAATATTTTCCCATAGGACAAGAGTGAGCAACTCTTTCACAGCGATTTGAGAAGAAATCCCATTCATAGTTCCAAGGACAGCGATAGGCTCCTGTGCGTACGCAGCGGAATTGAAAGTGGTCAAAGTAGAATCCTACAGAACAACGAATTGATGATGGAGGATTTGGATAGCTCACACAACGATTGTAAGTAGGATCATAGAATTGATTTGCTCCACAGCTAACAGTTCCTGCGGCGGCACAATAGTGTAGGTACTCGTCATAATAGTAGCCGGGAGGACACATATACCCTTGATCGTCATTGTCATCGATTTCAATAACGTATTGCTTGTAGATTTCTCTGTTGGCATTGCTGCTGAGTTTAATGATAAAAGAGAAGAGACCCGCATCGCGAGGAGTTCCTTCAATAGTGAGTTCTCCGCGATAGTCATCTGCACGAACCGACATTCCGGTCGGAAGATTTTGGTCAACAATGTCCATTTGGAATTGCTCTGTTGTATAAAGATTAAATTTTAGAGTTTCTTGGTAGTAGGAGTTCACTTTTCCATCTTTTAAGTTTTCATCAGCAGGAAAGAGTGTTTGGTAGCTACGAGGAAGATTGGACATAAGGCAAACTTTTTCATTGGAAACGGTTTCACCTTGATAGCTTTGTCCCTCAATGCTCAGATAAAAGCACCATTTGCCTGCGAAGGCAGGGCGACCAAAAAGAAGAAGTGATCCATATCCTGTTTCTTGTACAGACATGCCAGGAGGAAGTTCATCATCATCAACCATCCAGCGAGCTTGGTTGTCTTTAGCTGTAAACTCAATTTCTTGATATGCATCCCAATCCATATAGGTAGAGTTGCGATCGTAATCAATAACATTCGCGTTGGCGCGAAAGGCGAGAATTGTTCCTGCGAGTACTAAAAACGTCAGCCAGAAATAGCGCATGACAATTGTTTTTGGATTCACTTTGACCTCCTTGATACCTAAAAAAGCTTAGATAAAGCAAAATTGCTCTCCAACTTGCAATCTTTGGGCCAAAAAAACAGTGTCATTTTGTCTTCTATTAGGGGAGTCTTGATAGGAAAGTAATGTCTTGATGCGCTGCAAGGTGCCCTTTGGCGCTTTTTCTAAAGAAGGGCCTTCAATTGTTCAACATAGTAGGGTGTGCGCATACCAGAAAGAACATGGTCAAAACCTATTTGCAAATAGGAATTGATGGCCAAAACGGAGAGTGGAAGTTTGGAATTGGGTGGAATAATTTCTTTATTTTCCAGTTCCTTTCGGTATTCGAGCCCCCTAATTGTCATAATTTTACGCGACATGGAGAGGGCCGCATCGTAGAGCAAGAAAAAGGGTTTCATATCTTCTTCGCTCATTTCTTCTGTTCTCCAGAGCTCGGATAGAAAGGGGAAAAAATGGGAAACAAAAAGTTGATCGACTGCATCAGAGGTTGGAAGCTTTGCCCAGATTGCCTGAAATTGTTTTAAAAAAGGAATGCTGAGAATGTTTGTCCCAGGAGACAGGCGATCGAGCTTTTTCTGCATGCGATGCAGACAAACTGAAAATAAATCGCTCAAATCTTCTTGCGACAATTCCTCTTGCTGGTATTCGTAGGTTGCCAAACGCATTGGACCTTCGGGAGTTAAGGCATTTAGTGGGCGATTGACAATACTAATAAGCTTGTTGGATTTGATAACATCAAGAAGAGATTGTCCATCGTAGTGTGGTTCAATGGCGTTGGTTTCTAAAAAATTGAAAGGGAATTGTACTATTTTAAAATGGTGACTTGATGAAATCTCATTGAGAATTTTTAGCACCGTATTGAGGTTTACTGATTGGGGATGACTGGTCGGAAATGGTAAATGATTAGAACTCAAACCATAGTAACGGATTTTTCCTTCAGCGACTTTTTCCTCCAAAAACGTAAAAGCTTTTTTAAGTCTTTCACAAAAATCTTCTTGATTGAGCGATGAATTTTTCTTATCGGAGAAGTAGTACTCTGGATTATGCAGCAGAAAGCAATCGAGCTTGCTGCGATTGAGGCGTTCCAGAGACAGCTCCAGTTGTTGGGCCAAAAAGTCTGGATGAATGCAGTGAAGCAACTTATCGTGGATAAAAACGGTTTCTTTTTCAAGTGATGCTGCTGTCGTGCTTAGTTTGCGTAAGGCTTCCCACTCTTTAATAATATGGCCTTGAATATATCCTGCCTTGGAGCAAATGAAGATGGGGGTGTCGGGAAATTCACTGATGACTTGCCCGATTAGTGTTTCTGATTCGCCGTTGGTGTAATTGGTTGATGTATCGATAAGATTAACACCGCTATTTATGGCAAGTCGTAGCGCTTCTTTATGCTGTTCCGAGCGAGGGGATATTCGATATCCTCCAAATCCTAGCTTTGAAATATGTTCCAGTTCTAGTTCTTTCATCCTCGCTATGGCCTAATAAAGTAATAACTCATTTCTTCTCTTTAAAAATGAGAGGAAGCGAGCGTCCTCTGCAATTTGAGTGAGAATCATTTCGACAGGAGTAAGTTTATTGAGTTCTTGTCTGATCCAGCGCTGTCCAACAAAACGATCAAAGAAACTTTTTATGATTAGCTTTTCACCTAGCTCCTCTTTTAGGATGGAAATGGTTGTCAGTAGAAGAGGGAGAGAGGCAATTTCTTGCTCATTATTTATAATAATTTTAAAGCCATTGCAGATTTGTCCTTCATATTCGCGTCTTGTAACGAGCCAAGAAACCGTTTGAAATTGAATATGTTCAAATTGTCGATTGAGTTTGGCAACAATGCGTGTTGCTTCTGCTGGAGAAATCCAAGGAGCACCATAATATTCAAATGCTTTTGAATTTTCTTTCCCACGTCCGACGGCCAAGTTGAGCGCTTCAAGTGGTCCCAGCAGGGAATAGAAGAGTGCTTGCTCACTTCTTTCGAGGGCCGGAGAGGGGGGAATCCAATTGAGACCAGTGTCTTCCCATTGCATTTTGCGGTCCCAGTTTTTCATTTTAATAACATGTAAATCGGCGTTGATATTAAGTTCACTATTAAACCAAAAAGCCAGCTCTCCCATCGTCATTCCGTGGCGCATTGGTGTATTGGCAAAAGAGACGAGATTGTTTTCTAGTTCTGGCTCCAGCATAGGCCCCATAACTTGTACACCGCCAATGGGGTTAGGACGATCTAAAATGTAGACGGGAACATTATTTTCGGCAGCGGCCCTTATTGCCTTGGCCATAGTGGCGCCGTAAGTATAAAAGCGCATGCCGACATCCTGTAAATCAATGAGTAGGGCATCGATTTGTGCAAGCTGTGCTGGCTCAGGGGCACTTCTGGTCTGCGAGTAGAGAGAATAAACGGGAAGTCCCGTGATGGGATCAGTGCTATCTCCAACGTAGTCATCATCGTGAGTGCGAAAACCGTGTTCAGGAGAGAAAATCATTTTGAGGTCGAGACGCGGATCTTGGAAGATTAGATCAACTGAATTTTGTCCCGCTTGGGATACACTGGCCTTATGGGCGATAATACCAAGGCGTTGATGAACGAGAGTGGTAATTTCAGCCTCTGTAAAGAGTTGATCAATTCCTAGCTGAACTTTTCCCCAGGCTAATTGGCCGGCAGAGCAAAAAAGGATTGTGATTATTGAAAGTATTTTCTTCATGTTCCTTCCAAAAAGAGTTAATTTAGTCATCCCAGATGACTATGCCTTAAGCTTGCTTATAGGGCAACCGTGGCATCTTAATTACTTGTTTTTTTAACATAGAGGAGCGCTAAGTGGTCGATAGAAGGACAGATATGTCAGCGAATGTCAGCCCCAAATATTATGTAGATGAAAACTGCATTGCCTGTTGTGCGTGTGTTTTAGAAGCCCCTTTGCTTTTTGCAATTGATGAAGATCAAGGAATTGCGCTTGTTGTTCGTCAGCCTCAGAATGAGCAAGAATTGTCTTTAATGCAAGCCACCCTTGAGCTTTGTCCGGTGGGCGCCATTAGAGATGATTCTTAAGTTCACAATTTTGCGCATAAGGCTTTTTGGAATAATGACGCTTGGCATGTGCAACCAAGAGTGCATGAAATTCCTGATAGATGTTTGTATTCGGGGCAATGGATGTCATCATTAACTCTTGTGCTTCATCATAGCTGGAGTTTGGAGAGACTAATTTGAGTTCTCTTAAAATACGTTGGGTATAAGCATCTATTACAAAGATGGGCCGCTTATAGGCATAGAGCAAAATAGAGTCGGCCGTCTCTGGACCAAGCCCCCAAATTTCGAGCAATTCTTGGCGAGAAGGTATTTTCTTTTTCCATTTCTGGAAAGCAGTTAAGAAGAAAATAATTTTTTTAAATTTTTGATTAAAGTAACCAGCTGGACGAATTGCATTTTTAAAAGATTCTTCTTCTAATTGCAGTAATTTGTTTAAAGAAAAATGAGTAAGCTTCTTGAGGTTCCAAAGAGCCTTTTCGACTTGATGCCAACTGGTATTTTGAGTGAGGATTGCCCCAAGGGCCATCTCGATCAACTCTTTTTGATTGTGAGGAAAAGAATAATCTTGTGGGTGATAGTTTTGGGCGGGTTTTTCCAGCGATTTCATTATGGGCCACCAGCCTTGAGGACCATATTCTTTAAAAAGAATTTTATAGAGTTGCTTAATTTTTTCTTTTTTTGTTCGCACGATGCTTCTTCTGGCGATCTTCTTTAGACTCTTTTTCATCTTGTTCTGTTGCTAGTTTAGAAAAACGAGAGCTTTTGAATGGGCTTTTTTGTATAAATACGACTCGCTTTCCAGATAGAAGTATAGATGCGGGTCCAAGTTTTACTGCTTTCATCAATTATTTGTCCTTATATTTCATAACGTCATGACACCTCATAAATATGAGCATTAATTTTAAAAAATCAAGTCTTCTGATTATTTTGTTGAAAAAGAATTATATCTCATTAAGATATGGGGCATGCCAAATAAAAAAACATTGATATTACCAGTAGAGAAGAAATACGAACTCTATGAACGCTCTGTGCAAAATACTGAGTTTGAGGTCGACTTCTTAGTTGAGAACTTTAATAAGCGTTATGGACGTGATCCCAAAACTTTGCGAGAAGATTTTTGTGGGACGGCCATTCTCTGTAAGAGCTGGGTTCAGCGAGATGAAGAGAAGATTGCCTATGGCGTTGATCTCGATGAGATGCCACTAAATTATGGGCAAAAAATTCATTTAGCCGAATGCTCAGAAGATGAGCGTGCGCGCATTCATTTGTATTTAGAGGATGTGCTAAAAGTAAAAACACCTGCGGCAGATATTGTTGTTGCTTTTAATTTTTCCTACATGATTTTTAAGAAGCGTCAGCTTCTGTTGCGCTATTTTAAGGCCGTCAGAAAATCAATGGGAAAAGAAGGTATGTTCTTCTTAGATCTTTTCGGTGGGCCTGATTCCCAAACTGTCATGGAAGAAGAAGTAGAGCATGATGATTTTTCCTATTTTTGGGATTGTGATCGGTTTAATCCTATTACCAATGAGTGTCTTTTTCATATTCACTTCGATTATAAGGGCCATAAGTATAAAAATGTATTTACTTATGACTGGCGTCTTTGGGGTCTTGCAGAATTGAGAGATATTCTTACCGAAGCAGGGTTTTCAGAGACCCATGCCTATTGGGAAGGTGATGATGGAGAAGGCGGAGGCGATGGCAACTTCTATATCACCGAAGATGCTGAAAATTGCGCTGCTTGGGTTTCTTACATTGTTGCATTACCTTAGTTTTTAGGTCGGCCATTATTGTTTTTTTCTCTCTATCTTTGTAACTTTTTTTCAAGCTATAATGATGTGATGAGGGAGCTAGACTTTTTTTTCGATTTTTTATCACCTTTTTCTTACCTGGCTTGGTGTAATTTCAAAGAGAAGCTGCCGGAGTGGCAGAACAAGCAATTAGTAGGAAAAGTATCTTATTATCCCATACCAATGGGGATGGTCTTTGCACGCCACGAGACTAAGGGACCGGCCCAAATTGACTCCAAAAGAGAATTTTTATTAAAGCAGATTATCCGCTATTGCCGTCAGCGCGATATTCCTTTTTATGGGCCCAAGGAATTACCGTTTAATCCATTACCTGTTTTGCGCTTAGCAACTGCCTGTAATGCCAAAGAGAATCAATTTGCACTTATTGATTTATTATTTCGCATGGCCTGGGCAACTCCAGAATCACCAGCCTTAGATGATCCACAAGTTTTATCTCAATTAATCAAAGCAGAAGGACTTCCTAATTCTTTGATGGAAGGGCTTTCTGATCGAACAACTAAAAAAGAAGTAAAAGAAAATTTAGAATATGCATTACAAAATGGAGTCTTTGGTGTGCCTACTTTTGTGTTAGGTGAAGAACTATTTTGGGGCAATGATTCCATAGACTATTTAGAACTTTTTTTGGAAGACAAGGACTGTCTGGACCGAGAACTGTTTGAAGCAATTTCCAAAAGGACGCTTGTTCCTTAGACCTAGGATGGGTTTTATGAAAATTTTGATGAGTTTTGTTTTACTGTCAGTATCAACTTCTCTTTGGGCATCACTTTGTTCAGAAGAAACTTTTTCGGCCCCTCAATCCAAAGAGGAATATTGCGCTCAGACATTGAAAGAGAAAAGAGGCATGTTGTGTGAGTATGAGAATATGTTGGGACACAACAACCAAGGTGGACTTTTTGGATTGCCCACAGGGGTTTGTTGGTGGCACTCTCAATTTCATCGCAATCTCACTTACCTTGCTTACTACTGTCCAGAATGTACACGTCCAGATTTGTCTAATAAAAAAGAAGTGAGAAAACTTCATCAGTTGATTCGTTCCGTTATGAAAAGACAGGGAACTGTTGAAATTAAAGGTTTTGCAAATGCCAAAGCATTTACTTCTCATCCTGTTGTTGCCAAAGTTTTGCAAAAAGAATTGCAAAAATGGATGGGGCGAGATTCTTTCTTGCACTTTACTTGGGTTAGAGGCTTAGAAGGTAAAGCTCCAAATACGCACTATCTCACAAAGTTGTTAGAGGGAAGAGGGGCTAAATATGTTGAACGGCAAGAATATGAATTAGAGCAAGTATATAAGACTATTTTAGAGGAACGCATTGCTTATGTGATGTGGCAGCTTCCTGGAGTTGATGCTCATGCCGCGCTTATTGTCGATATGCAACCCTTGCCTTCTGGCGGATATAAAGTGTGGCTGCAGGATTCTAATTATCAAGAACGTTATTTAACGGTTAATGGGCAACAACGTGTTTATACCACAAAGCCTCGTGAATTTTATTGGCAAAATGGTGGATGGTATACCTATGGGGGGCGAGGTCCTTATTCTATTTTGATGTTGAATCAACTCAATCAAGATCGTTATTTTAAGAAAATAGAAAGAGCTTTTGCCAAGACTTGTGGCAAAGCTCTTTAGTTTATTTTCGGACTGATTTAGGGGAAGGTTCAGGACTCTTTACAGGCGATGAGTGTTGAGCTTCTTCCTGGCATGCGAATTTGGCTTCCTTCAATTTCGACATCACTATTTTGAATCGGAGTTATTTGCGCATGATTCTTATCCATAAAGACGTCACAATTTTTAAAGTCATTTAGTTGTTTTACGTCGAGTATTAGTTCGCGATTATCTGAATTGTGAATGACGAGAAGTTTATTATATTCAGTACTGTTATCTTCTAGTTGGGTCTCGATGAGGTACGCAATGAATTTTTTGTGTTCAACAGGAACTTGTCCCGCATGATGATCACAAATTGAAAGATCGATTTCTGCCCAGTTTCCTTCTTGAATAGATTCTGGTGTTACAGTGTTGTTACCCATGGAAGAGTAGTAACCTGTAGGGCTTTCCCAAGCGCCAGCTTGTTTGACTAGTTTAAACTGTAATCCTCCTGAATCTGCCCATGCAGAGAAAAGAGAGCTTGTAATTTGCTCCTTACTCAAGCGGAGCTCTGCCTTGCCTTTTTCGTTAAAGTTTATTTCGAGGGCCGCTTCGGGCAAGTTGCAGGATGGGGGATTTTGGCAACCTATTTCGCCCACTAGATAGAGCTTGCTATTGTGTGGCCCATTTTTGAAGCGAATATAAAGGTAATCCAATTCATCAAAAGATTCGTAGCCGGCAGAATCGAGTTGAGGGCGAGAGGGGCGAATGCTTTCACCGATGAAGCGCAATCCTTTTTGAATAGATTCTGCATTTTCGTAGTGAAGGGCCGTAAATTTTTGGCGGAGCTGGATAAGACCTTGAGTGTAGTCAAAGATATCTTGAAATCTTTCTTTTCTTTCCCAGCGAATCATATTGGTAAAATCAGGAGAGCGATAACTATTTTCATGAAAAAATCTTTTCCCATATTCTTCAGAAGCCTCTGGAGATGAATGGGCCCTATCTTTTTCAGGATCGTTGTCCGCAAGAGGTTTGGTGCGGCCCATCTCAGCTCCACCGTGCAGTACAAGACGTCCTTGCGAGGTAAAGAGCATGGCCAAAGCTTGTTTTGTTAATTGTTTTCTAAATTCTTCGTTGGCGGGAATCGATAGATTGATTTTGTCCCATAAAGTAAAGCCATCGTGAATAGAGAGAAAGTTGATGGTCTCAAGAGGGGAGCGAGCAAAGCGGTTGTAGCCACTTTCATCAATATTGGCAAAAGTTTGATCTTCGTAAACTTGAGGATAGTTGCGCAGCCCTCCGATTATGCCTGTTTTGACCACTGGACCAGTTGCGGTATCTCCTTGCACAAAACCAATGCCGGCCATACGACCAGTGTAGGAGTCTCGGGCAGAGTCATTGAAGGCCCCAATTTCTAGACCTTCGGGAATGTTTTGTTTGGTACTTGCTTCTTGCCCAGGCAGATCTGTAAATTCCCAAGCTTCTCCGTAGAGAATTTTGTCTTCTCCAATCGCGGCCCTAATTTCGCGCATGGTTTGATGATCGATAAATCCCATCAAATCAAAACGAAAGCCATCAACTCCAAATTCATGGGCAAAGTAGGCCAGAGATTCTACGATCAAGCGTCTTACGACTTTTGTTCTTGTTTCAACACTTGGGCCTGCGCCAGTATGATAGGAAATATCTCCTCTCTCATTGCGGCGAAGATAGCATCCAGGAGCAAGATGCTCAAAGGTGTAAGCACTCATTACATGGTTGTAGACCACATCCATGACAATCCCAATTTTCTTTTGGTGGAAGTGATTAACCATTTCCTTGAATTCGACAATGCGGCTAAGTGGATCATGAGGATCACTAGAATAAAGTCCTAATAATGAAAAGTAGTGATGGGGATCATAGCCCCAATTATAATTGATCTTGTCCATGAACACCGTTTCATCTTGGAAGCTGCGATCATTGTCGTTGACGCTCTGAAAAGCTTGTACAGGAAGTAGTTGTAGGTGAGTGATTCCCAGATCTTCAAAATGACCAGATACTTCCATGAGACCTTTAAAAGTTCCATGGTATTCGGGGTTTGATAATTGCAGTTCGGGGTTAATGGTGTAGTCGCGTACATGAAGCTCATAACCGATATAATCGGCTTTATTTTTCATGATGTCTTTATTCTTAAAGGGGAGAGTTGGAACGTTTATTTTTTGGGGATCAATTAAAGCTGCTTTGGCCGTTTTATTGCGACGATTGTTAAAGGCTGCTAAGGATTTGGCAAAGGGGTCGAGTGCAAAATTACTTTGACCAAGGGCCGTAACCTTTAGCATGTAATAGACTCCATGTAGTTCTGTCAGACCTAAATCTTGGGCATTAATTTTTAGCTTAAAGCTTCCTTTTTCATGGGGAAGCATCTCCTTTATGTCTAAGATTCTTTCTTGGTCTTGGGGGGAGAAAAAGAGGACCTCCACCTTACTCGCAGGAGGGGACCAGATAAAGAGTTCTGCTTCTTGAGGAGAATGAAAAACGGCACCTAAGGGGCCTTGATAGTCAAAATAAGTGTCCAGTGCTCCTCGTGAAAAGTAGGCATATTTATTGGTGAAGTTGATAGAGGCGATGTGGCTTTTATGTAGGTCAAGAGCTTCATTAGTATAGGCAAATACCCGATCACCTTTTTGCTCGATATGAGAGATCGCAATATGGCGCCCTTTTTCATCCGTTAGGTGAATGAATTCTTTTTTAATTTCAGGGTCTCCGTTGATATCTAAAACTATTTCCAATTCATGGGGATTATTGATCCAAACAAAACGAAAGTTAAATTGACCTCTTTTTTTGGAGTCATGAGTTTGATTTTCCATAGATGTGATATCCTCTAAGTTTAATGATTGCCAAGTCTTGTTTACGGCCCATAGTTCAGTGGGTAAAACTAATGAAAACAAGATTAGAAAAATGGTCTGGATGGAGAATTTCATTTTGGACTCCTTGGCCATCATTTTTTTGATAGTGGAAATATTAGGGGGCTTTACCTAAGGAAGTCAAATGGATAGACTTGGGTAGATAAAAAATAAAGAATTAGCAAAGGATTTTTATGAAATGGTCTTTTTTGTTGTTTTTCGCTCTTGTTATTAGTGCTTGTTCTCCAAAGGATGGGGCGACAAGTAAAAGAGAGAAGTTGGTAATATGGACTTCTAATGAGCATATAAAAAAGGCAATTGATACTGTTGGCAAAAAATTTGTCGAGGACTATCAAGTTGATTTAGAAACAGTGGTACTGAATAAGGACCTTACCACTCAGTTTAAAACAGCTGCCATTTCCGGAAAGGGACCCGATGTTTTCACTTGGGCACATGATGTGGTAGGAGAGCTTGCTGCCTCTGGCCTTATTGAGCCTGTTCATATTTCCAAAACGCTTGAAGAGTCGCTATTTTCTGTTGCCTTAGATGCTTTTCGCTTTAAGGGAAAAACTTATGGCTATCCCTATGATTTGGAAGCAATTGCTTTGATCTATAATAAAAAGCTTTTACCTGTTCCCCCAGAAACTATGGAGGAATTAATTCAATTTTCCAAGCGCCTTAAAAAGATGAAGTCCGAAAACTATGGCTTTCTCTATGATATTGGGAATTTCTTTTTTAGTTTTCCTTTTCTGTCTGCCCGTGGAGGATACATTTTTAAAGTAGAAGATGGAGTGAGCAAAGTGAATGATATTGGGCTCAATAATAACGGCTCCGTTTTGGGTGGTGATTTGATTGCTCGTTTGGTTAAGGAAGATGTCGTTCCTGAATCGACTGATTACTCAGTGGCATTTAACCTCATGAAAAAAGGGCAATTAGCTGCAAATATCAATGGTCCTTGGTCTATGTCGGATTTGATTAAAAGCCGTATCGATTTTGGAGTGGCACCACTTCCTAAATACAAAGGTTCACGTCCACGTCCTTTTGTGGGTGTTCACGGCTTTATCATTCGAAGATCCAGTCAGAAGAAGGAATTGGCCAAAGAATTGGTGGAAAACTATTTGATGACCAAAGAAGGAATTATGAGCCTTTACAAGCTAGATCCTCGTGGACCTTCTCGTAAAGATGTTGCGGCAGAGCTCAAGGATGATAAATATCTGCAAGCTTTTCTTGAAAGTGCAGCCAGCGGAATTCCTATGCCCAATGTTCCGCAAATGGGAGCAGTTTGGGGGGCCATGGGAACGGCCTTGCGCTTTATCATAACGGGAAAGAAGAGCTCCCAAGAAGCTTTGGATGTTGCAGTGGAGCAAGTTAAAGCTTCTATTGAGAAAAAATAAATTTCTATTATTTCCTTACTTTATTCGTGATATTGGGTGGTTAGACTGTGTAATATTGTTGACCATCCTTGTCGGAAATTGGCGCTTTTGATAAGAGATAGCCTGCTAATCAGTAGGAGTAGTATGCGCATCATCTTATTGACCATCTTCCTTTCTTTATTTTGCATGACCAGCCTTTGGGCCGGTGATTTTCGCTACTCTTTTTATTCCGATGATTCAGCCTATTATTTAAAATTACAACAAGACGGTTTTAATTTGCGTTTTCGCGTGGATCAGGATGATTGCTCAGAGATCAAGTCTGCTGCGGTTTTGATAAAATCCAGCTCAAGACGCTTTCCTTTTTACAAAGTGCAGTCTGGAAGCTCCCGTTGGCCATTATTGCCTCAGTCTGAGTTGTCTGGCAAATGCTGGTTTGAGGCAAAGGTTGATGGCCTAGATCTCAATCGGCCAGAAGATAATTTCTATTTGTTAGAGCTAGAAACAGAGTCAGGACAGTCTTGGTTTTTTGCTGATTACGTAAGTTCTATTATGCCTTTGGCCCGCATTGTTTCTTGGAACAAGGCAAAGGACAATTGGATTTCATTAGGAGCTTTTGGCTCTACTCCTGTTGAGGGAGGGGGTGTTTTCTTTAAGATTTGGGAGCCCGAGGCAAGTCGCGTAGATCTTTTTCTTGGGACTTCAACACAAGCTCATGCCATGCTCACAGACAGTTCTAAGGGAAATGCGAAGCGTGCACACTCTTTGTTTTACAGACAATCGGGTATTGGAACTGAGTACTATTATAAATTTGTAAAACAAGGGGCTTACGAAAATTTAGAGGTGGCCAATCATTCTTATTTTAGTGAGATAAAGGTCGATCCTATGGCCCGCAAAATTCGCTATGATAAAAAAGGCGGCTTTCATAATGGATATATTCATCCGCGAGCCGTTGTTGCAGCTCCTTGGAATAAAACTTGGTCAAATGTTGCCGGTAACAAAAAGCTAAGTGGAAAGACTTCTGCCGATTGGATTATTTATCAACTTTGGCCTCTAACTTTCAATCCTGACAATGATAATGATCAAGGCGAGTATCGTGGGACTTTCAAATCCATTGCTAAAAAAATGGGATATTTATCTGATCTTGGAATTAACTCCGTTGAATTTTTGCCCATTCATGAATCTCGCTTTAAAGCTTCTTGGGGCTATGCCCTAGATTCTCTGATTGCCGTTGAGAGCACCTTAGGCACAGAAACAGAATTACAAGATTTAGTGAGCTCCTTTCATCAAAGAGGCTTACGTGTCATTTATGATGTTGTTATTAATCATGTGAATAATGATTTATTGCGTGAACCTTTAAGTCCCGATCGCATGTATACGAAGTTTTTTGCAGGGACAACAGAGTGGGGGCCAACTCCTGATTATAAAAAGATCATCGTGCGTAAATGGATTGCAGATTGCCTTATTGCTTTGATGCGCGATTACCGTGCCGATGGCTTTCGATTTGATGCCACTCATGCCATTCACAAAGAGCACAAAGATCCTCAGATTCGCTCTTTTGGGGCTTTGATGCTTCAGGAGCTCAATGCTTTGTTTAAGTCTTTAAATCCTGATTTTTATAGTATTGCCGAGGAGCTTCCCGATAATACTTGGATTACCACAGAGTTAAAACATAGTGGGGCAGGCTTTGATTCTCAGTGGAACAACAAGTTCAAATTGTTTTTCAAAGAAGATATGGTTTATTACTCATCGAATAAACGCAATGTGAATCTGGGACGTCTTTTGGGCGCTTTGATGGGATATTCGGACCAGTGTTCTGATGGTAATTGGGGAAATTGCTATGAAGAACGTCACTACGGTTCTCCTAAAAAGGCCGTCAGTTATTTGGGAAGTCATGATTTCCTCAAGCTCGTTGGCCCTATTGTGCGTTTAGTATCTTCTTATAAGAGGAAGATAAATATTGATCCCAATGGGCAACCTCTTAATATTGTGAATCCAAGAAAGGATCCCTATGATCCTCGTGGGGCTTTCTCTTTAATCCACAACGATTATACTCATGCCATTGGAAAATTAAGTTACGGTGTACTTTTTTCGAAACCCGGTC
Source organism: Bacteriovoracaceae bacterium (assembly GCA_003245675.1). Lineage (GTDB taxonomy): Bacteria > Bdellovibrionota > Bacteriovoracia > Bacteriovoracales > Bacteriovoracaceae > SZUA-425. The sequence goes on from QKCN01000110.1 coordinate 51,377, forward strand.
CCGTTCTTTTTTATCAGGGAGAAGAGGTCGCTAGTGACATTAATATCGCCAACGAATGGGAATATATGAGAGTTAACCCAGTGACCAATAGCCCAACTCAGGATGTTGATCTCAATGAATTTGTCGGAGACCATGCCTATCCTTGGGACTACCACCAATTGGCAACGATCAAATCGCGCACCCAATCGACTGAAACTCAAAGGCTTTTTGGTGGATACCACCGCTTTTTTAAAGATATGATCGCTTTTCGCAAGGCTAATCCGAATTTGAGTGAGCAGGATGCATTTAATGTCAAAGATCTGGGAGATGGTGTCATTGGCTACGAAGTGGCAAGTGGCAGCAATCATTACTTTATTGTTGCTAATTTTGGAGCAGAGAAAACTGGCAAGTGGGTGAAATTTCCAGTGGCTTATTCTGGCAAACATTGGTGGAAGGAAGTGGTTAACTCTTCTAATCGTCGTTATGGTGGATTAAGTGATAAGTGGTCAAATCCTGTTTATGCCATGGAAGATCGCAGTCAGGAGATTCGTCTTGCCGCCGATACTTTTGTTATGTTTCAGTCTGTTAAGTCTGCGGATATTGGAAGAGAAGTGTATTTGAGTGGTTCTTTCAATCGTTGGAATATTGATCAAAAACTACGTCTTAATAAAGTTGAAGAAGAAGTTCTGGGCTGTGATTTTGAAGTGGAGCACAGTGGAGAATTTGAGGCCGTGGTTACTGACTCTGATTTTGATTGGCGCTTAGGTGATTCAGGTTACCAGGGATTAGGCCAGGTGGCTTATCTAACGAGTCGGGCCGATGCTCCTCCTTTTAAAATGACTTTGAGGACTGGAAAGTATCGTTTTGAGTTCAATATGAAAACTTTCCAATATCGTATCTACTCTCGTTAAGCTTGATTCATCTTCCTGAAAATTTTACAAAAAATGGCGTGATGCTTGAGTTCACGGCTTGTTCGTGGGAGAATTCGGCGTTTCTCTTTCGTAATTTGAGAGGTCATATGCGTTTTACTCATTACATCTTTTTCTTGATTCTGGGACTCTTGGCCAATTCCGTTTCTTGGGCCTCATCCTCTTGGATTCATTCCTTTTATACTGATGAAAGCTCCTATTACCTTAAGCTTTTTAAAGATGGTTTCATGCAGCGTTTTCGCGTTAATCGGGGAGAATGCGGAGAGATTCAAAAAGCTGAAATGCTGATTAAATCTCGTACTGCGCCGGTGGTATTTTATGATATGGGACGCAAAACTTCATCTCTTTGGCCAAAACTCTATGGTCTTAATGATTCCGATTATTGCTGGTTTGAAGTAAAGGTTAGTGGACTCGATCTCAACAAGCCTCTTGAAAATCAATATGTCATTCGCATTTGGGAAAAAGGCGAGCAAACGCCATACAATCTCACGGAATATGAAACATCTGTTATTCCCGCGGGAAGAATTAAAAAAAGCAGCAAAGTGAATGATTCGGATTGGATCAACTTGGGAGCAATGGGGGCAACTCCTGTTGCTGATGGAGGGGTTTTCTTTAAAATTTGGGAACCTTTATCTGAACGCGTTGATTTATTTGTAGATGAACGTGGTCCTTATGCCATGAATGCAGACTCTAATAAACGCATTAATAATAAAT
>QKCN01000015.1 GCA_003245675.1 Bacteriovoracaceae bacterium
ATTTAGAAAATTTTAAAAAAGAGATCTATACTCAAGTGCAAAATGCTTACAAGTTACTGCATAGTCTGCAGGAAAGTGTCAGACTTAAAGGATTATCACAATTAGAGTTACAAAAAATTATGATAGAGCAGTTGCGCTACTTTCGCTACAACGGAGGCAGAGGGTATTTCTTTATTACAAATTTTAAGGGGATTGAGCTACTTTTTGCAGATCACCCCGAATTTGAAGGTCATAATTTTCTCAATATGCAAGACGTAAATGGAAAGTTTGTTATTCGCGATATGATAAAAATTGCAAAAGAAAAAGGGGAAGGCTATTACGAATATCAATGGACGCGTCCCCAAAAAGAAGGGCGTAATCACCCAAAAGTTTCCTATATAAAGCATTTTGAGCCCTTTGATTGGGTGATTGGAACGGGAGAATACTACGATTCAATAGAAGAGGAAATTAGAGACGAAGTTATCCAAACCATTGAGGATTTTAATCGAGGAGAGAAAGATCGCTATATTTTTGCAGGTACTTTTGAAGGAGTTTCTCTTGTTGGGCCACTCAAGGGCAAAAATATTCTTGAGATGCAGTCGGATACGCGCGAGATTGTCAAAAAGCTGATTGAAATTGCTCGTTCAGAGCAAAAACAAGGCTTTTTTGAATACGAAGCTCCCGCCTTTAAGGATATGCCCCCTCAGCGAAAAGTCAGCTACGTGATTGGACTTGAGTCTTTGGGAATTTATCTAGGTAATGGATATTCCCTTTCCGATTTGACGGAAGAGTTCACCATCGAAGAACAATTGGCCAAGGGGCGCTTTTTTACTACCTTGAGCCATAGTGCCGCCTTTGCTTTAGTCGCTTTATTGATTGCCTTTTTTGTTTCTCGTTACATTGCTAAGCTTTTTAAGCGAGACTATCTCTTCTTTGATGCTTTTTATGCTAAAGACAATGGAAGTATTTCTGCGCTGGCCATTGATCAACTCCATTTTGAGGAAACTCGTACCTTGGCAAAAAAAACACAATCCTTTTTTGAGCGACTTTTTGAGACTCAAAAAGCCTTGAGTGCGGCAGAACTAGAAGCGCAAAGACACAGGCAAAATGCCGAGAGTGCGAGCAATGCCAAGTCTATTTTTTTGCGCAATATGAGCCATGAGATTAGAACTCCGCTGAATGTCATTATTGGGCTAGGGGAGAATCTCTACGAAGAACATCCTGAAATTACCGGGGAAGCAAAGGAGCAACTTTTGTCAATTCGACAAGCTGGCTCGATGCTACTTTCTATTGTGAACTCTATTTTGGACATGAGTCGCATTGAAAGCCGGGAACTAAAACTCGAACAAGAAAATTTCTATTTAGATGAGCTTGTGATTCCTGTTGCCGCCACCTTTAGGCATGTCAAAGCAGGGCAACGCGATGTTGAGTTTGAGTTTTCCTCCGCAGTAGATATGAAAAGATGTTTTATTGGAGATCGACAAAAAATTTCTCAGATTCTAATTAATCTTTTGGGAAATGCTTTTAAGTTTACTCATCAAGGATCAGTTTATTTAGTGGTTGAGCAGACTGCAACAGGAGAGCTACAGTTTACGGTAAAAGATACAGGAATAGGAATGCCGCAAGAGATGATTGAGCGAGTGGGAACCCCCTTTTTGCAGGCCGATACGTCTATTTCACGCCGCTTTGGGGGAAGTGGTCTTGGCCTTTCCATTTGCAACCATTTGATAAAGTTTTTGGATGGTTCCTGGTCTATTGACTCTTGCGAAGACAAGGGGACAACTATTGTCGTTAAAATTCCTGCGAAAGAAGTTGAGTGTAATCTGCCAAAAGATAATACCGGTCAGATGTTTTTCTGCTGGAAAGACAAAGAGCTTATTGAAAATAAAAGAGTGCTTGTGATTGATGACAGTCCTGAAAATATCAATTTACTATGCTTGTTTTTAAAGAAATATGATATCGAAGTCATCACGGCCTTTAGCGGTGAAGAGGGGCTAAGTCGCTTTAAAGAACAAGAGTTTGGCTTAGTTCTCTTGGATCTACAAATGCCTCACATGGATGGATACACGGCCTTGACTCAAATGAGACATTTTGAAAAGGCAACTGGACGGCCCGCGACATTCGTTTCTGCCTGTACTGCACATGCTTTTAAGGACGAACGGGAAAAGTCCAGAGATCTTGGCTTTAACTTCTTCCTAGATAAGCCTATTGTTCGAGCAAAGTTATATCGTCTACTCGAACAGCTAGGATTTTCGAAGAAAGAAACATAAAGAGTACTTGTCGCTATTTTATTTTTTTAAGATACCAATCAGCATTTGTCGTTTCATGGCATCAGCACCTTCAGAGTGTGGTTTTCCCATACCTTTATCTTTGTATTGCTTAGTGCAATCTTTGCCACAACACTTTAGTAGGATAGGCAAAGGTGCAGGGTGCGAAGGAAGGTATTTGGTCACATCATAGATGTATTTATCATCCATCAGGGTCCAGCAAGATTCTTGAGTGTTGTGAGTGATAAACTCTTTAATCGTATAGACTTTTAGTTTTGAGTCATCAATCGCAGTATCTTTACTAAAGGCCGCAAAAGGAAGAGAGAAGATAAAGGCAACTAGAAGCGTTTTGTAAATAAACATGCAATATCCTTTTTGTTTTCTCCAAAGGGAACAAGGTTTACTGACCAATCGAATGAAAGAACTGCGGAAAGACCAAAGGAGATGGCAGCAATTGCGGCGGAGGCCTTATGTAGTTTTGTCATGCTACTTTCGTCTTTTTCGTCTTCTCCATTGTCATCATCTTCGTAATCTTTATGAAGCATAAAACCTGTATAAGCTGCTATTGCCATGGCCGGGGCATGAATCCAGGTGAGGTTTTTATGAATGATAATATTTTTACTCTGCTTTGTTCCTTCGGGAAGTGGCGCCAGTGCTGCAAATGCGGCGGAAGTCAGGTAAGTTGCTCCAGCAGCAATTCCCATCCATTTATGAGTATTGTCACTCCCATGTTCAGGAGCAGTTGCAAATGTTGCAGCCATTAAGCCTACTGATGCCCAAGCTGTATAGGTATGCCAATTCAAATAAGTTCTTCTGGTGTTTAGTTGTTGTAGCAATTCTTTTTCTTTGGGATCTTCTTGAACTGCTAAGAGATTTAATTCATCACCGGCCCAGCAGACTGAGTTTAAAAGTACAATAATTGCAAATAATAATTTCATATATCTACTCCATGCTGTATGTGTAATTAATGTATTAAAGTTACACAAAAGTTTAAAGTAAAATTTTTATGAGAATTCTATTTGAAGACGAACATTTTATCGCTGTACACAAAAAAAGTGGACTGCTTGTTCATCCTAGCGATGAATGCCGCCAGGATAAGGTAAACTTGCTTTTTCAGGTCCGCGATCATTTGGGGCATTATGTTTACGCCATTAATCGCATTGATCGCGGAGTTTCGGGAATTGTGCTTTTTGGCAAATATGCCGAGATTGTTCCCCAGCTACAAGAATATTGGCATACCGATAAAGTTTCCAAAAAATATCTGGCCCTGGCCCATGGCGACTTGGAAGATGAAGGGCGTTTTGATTTTGAACTGGGTGATCACAATAAGGTAAGAAAAGAGGCCCTAACGGTTTATCGCCGACTAGAACAATTTAAGAGTTCAAGCTATGTTGAAGTTGAAATTTTTACTGGCCGTTATCATCAAATCAGGCGTCATTTTTCGCGGCGTATGCATGCTCTCTTGGGTGATCGCAAATACGGCAAGAAAAAGTGGAATGACGAATATCTTGAAAAATACCAACTGGAGCGCATTTTCTTACACGCCCATTCTCTAAGCTTTCAGCACCCTCTGACGGAACAAATGATTGAGGTGTCCGATGTGCTTCCTGAAGATTTGCAGCGAACTTTAAGCTTGCTTAGAAGTTAAAGCCTTTGAGTCCATATTTCACTCGCGAAAAACTAACGCCAATTTGGTAGGTCTTGTCTTCGTGTTTGGTGAACACTGTACAAGACCCCGCGGGGAAAGGGAAAATATCCTGAGGGGTACCATAGTTGGTACATTGCCCTAAGGCTTCACCTGTTTCGCTATCTAAAAGATCAACTCTGGTAATGAGTTCAGGCCTTCTATTTTCGGGGTAAGTCCAAAAGATGTTGAAATTCCCCTTTATGAGTTTATTGCCAAAAGGCAGACGAAAAGAAGTCATGGATTTGGGGTGTGTAGGGGCTTCGATCTTTCCCTCAACTGGAATAGAGTGGCCATAAAGTTGAGGGGCCGGGCAAAAGGAATGTAGATCGCAAGGGCGAAACCAAACAGAAAGAAAGCCACTAATAATTGCTGTTTCTAAAATCATTAAAATTTCCAACCCAAGGTGAATTCAAGCGCCAAACTTGCGCCATCCATGCCTTCATAACTTTCTTCATATGTCCCGTCACTGCTTTCGATAGTGACTGAATCAATCGTATAATAAACTGGACCGCCGCCCAACATCATATTGAAGCTTTCCCAAATCCACTGGTAACCGGCCATCACTCCTAGGGCAAAACCAGTTGCTTTACCAGATAGAGTTCCCCAGAAAATAGTATTTTCTTCAACCTCAACACTTGCATAGTGTAGACTTGGTCCTAGGTACCAACCTTGAGTAAAGACATCTCGGCCAAAATAGTAGTTTCCACGAATACCAATAGAGTAGCCAGTGACGTCATAGTCATTATCTTCATGGCTTAAATAGCTGATACTTGGCCCCAAGCTCCAGGACTTGGCAAGCTCAAAATCAAGTTCTAAATTGGCCGTACCTGAGGCAATCGCTAGAGGTGAAAACCTAAAGTTCACTGCGGCGGAAGCAAAAGAAGTGAGTAGTAGGAAAAGACCTAGTGCTAGGAGTAAGCGATTTAATTTCATGTGATTCCTTATTTAGTTTAGCTTTAAAGTTGCCCAAAGTCCGGGATGATCAGTTACTCCAGAAGTTGCAGTCCAACTGTGATTATTGTAAAGAATTGACGCTTCTTTTGTTTCGATCGCCTTGGTTGTAAAAATGAAGTCAATGCGATCAGGACGATGACAAGCCCCATCTAAATCAACAATGGGATTGCAAAGATTTTTCTCAGAAGCTGTTTGAATAATATCGTCCATCTGCATAAACTCAGGCATGGTTTCTCGGGTTTTTCTTTGCCAGAAGGAGAAGATTTTAAGAGCGTCGTCAATGCGTTGATTGACTTCGGCTTCATCTGTAACAGTTGCCCAAGGCTTATATTCTTGATCAAAATTAAGAGCAGAAAGAGATTCTCTGAGGTAACTCATTTTTTCTTGATAATAGCTGTCCAAATTAAAATCATAGACACCTTTGCGTTTGATTTCATAAGGAACGAGTGAAATTTCGCTGAGCTCATCAGTGCGTCGTGGACGGAAAGAGCGAGCATTATAATCTCCGGCCAGGACAAAGCCACCGAAGCTTTTTTTGGAGAATTGCTTTTGCTTTACATAGCGAGAAAGAGCGAGTCGCATGGTCACAGCTTGTTCAAAAGCTGCAAGCTTATGTCCTCCATGAATGTTGGCAATAAGATACCACTTGTCGCTTTGAGCCTGAGAAATCGCGACCGTCTGATAGAATATTTTTTCTTTTTTATAATTGTACGTTGTTTGCCAGATTTTGTGATCTAGCACTTGCCAATCGTTGTGGACGAGAATCGCAAAACCTTCAACGAGAATTCCGGATGGATAGGGGTTTGAGCCAAAATCAAATTGAACTGTTTTATTGCCATCTTTATCAAAGCTGACAATTCTTTTGTCGACAAGATCGTTGGGGCCAGACCACCAGCCGATGTTTCCACGGCAGGCTAAAAGGGGACTATAGTCAAAGCCTAATTCTTGTAATTTGTCTTTGAGTTGAAGGGCCGTATTGCGCCAAGGTGACTGATCGACGCGATAAAAGTCGGCACAGCTTTTATCTTCACCGATTTCTTTTGCGCCAGCGCCAACTTCTTGAAGCAAGATAACAGAAGGAGCAAGTTTGGTAATTTGGCCAGAGAGTTCATCAATGCGTCTTTTGTGTCCACGCAGTAGCTCTTCAGGGGTGAAGTAGTGGATGTGAGAAGAAGTTTCCTCTACGCTTCCATCCTTATACTCAAAGAAGCGAGGAGCCTCTCCCGTGGGATGAAAACCGTGGAGGTTTAAGGTCATTAGTTTTAGATCCTGGGCCATAAGATTAGCTCCCAAACTACAAAGGACAAAGACTAAAAGCAAACGCATGACTATCTCCATGAAATTATTCACAATCACAATACTGACTAAAAGAGTCATCTACAAGAAGGGCTTTCAGACTTTTTCTTACACGAGTAGTCAAAAAAAAGAGCACCGCATGACGCGGTGCTCGGGGAAAGTATATCGTACCTATCTTTTGTCGATGATTTGGCGGAGCCATCTAAGCATGGCGAAGATTGCAAGGGCGGCCAAGAAAGCACCCAAGAAGTTGATAGAGAAGAAAACGGCTTTGTGATCGTATTTGTCCCAAAGACCAGAAAGAACTCCTGAAAGTTTGTTTCCGACGGCCGTAGAAAGAAACCAGCCACCCATCATAAGCGCAGTAATACGAGGAGGACTTAATTTTGATACCAAAGAAAGCCCCATTGGACTCAAGAAGAGTTCTCCGACTGTAATAACCATATAGGACATGATGAGCCACCAAGCTGAGCTTTTAACCATTCCATTACTAGAAGCAAAAACTGCTCCAATCATAACAACTGTAGATAAAGCTGTAATAAATAAACCCCATGCGATTTTGCCTGGAGTTGATGGTTCTTTATTTTTTCTGCGCAAGAAGGCAAAGAAACCAACCACAACAGGAGTCAAGAAGACCACGAAAAAGGGATTAATCGATTGAAAAATCTCTGTGGAAATGAGTTCAGCTTCTCCACAATCTAATTCATTTGGCCATTTGTCTTTTGCCAAATTGTTAAAGTAAGGGTGAGGGCCCATTGCTGTAACAGGCTGTTTATTTGCATCCAAAAGAGGAGCCCCATGAGCATCTAGTTTGATAACTTCACGAGGTTCTGTCGTTACTTTTTCAACAATGCCTATTTTGTCTGCAACAGAGCGCATACTTTGAGGCATTCCGCGGTCAGTATAGCTTTCCGCCCAAATAGTAAGGGCTGAACCATTTTGGTGGAAAACGGCCCAAAAGATAACCACAACTCCCATAATTGAAAGAAGTGCTCCAATTGGCTTTTTGTCTTCGGGGCTTGCTTTGAACCAGAGCGAAATATAGAAGTAAACAATGGGCAAGCAGGCAAAAATAAAAGCGTCAGTAGAGTCTGCACCAAAGATTGTTCCAGGAATAAACCAGCCGATTGCTCCAGCAATTGCTGCGGGTACAAACACGGTATAGATGATTTTAGAAAGAGGCATATCTTCTTTGGTCATTGGCTTTTTGATGTCAGCAACAGCCGCATGCTTCATGCCAAATAGGAACCAAATAAGCCCTAAGAGCATCCCAATCCCTGCAACACCGAAAGCATAGCCCCAGCCATACTTATTGCGTACATAGGCTGCTACAAAGTTACAAAAAAGTGCTCCAATATTAATCCCCATATAGAAGATACTAAAGCCAGCATCTTTATGAGCTTTATATTGGGGATCATCATAAATATTACCGAGCAAAGTAGAAATATTAGGCTTAAAAAAACCATTTCCTAAGATAATAAGCCCCAAGGCAATATAGAACATGGTCATTCCGGGGATTGCGAGGGCCAGATAACCAATGGCCATCATTATCCCACCGATAATAATAGAAGTTCTATAGCCTAAATAGCGATCAGCAAGTAGGCCACCGAGAAAAGGAGTGAGGTAAACTAATGCGATATATGTTCCATAAACATCGGCAGCATTAGCACGAGTCATTCCCAGACCACCTGTTTGGGTGTCGGTCATGTAAAGAAAGAAGATTCCGAGCATAAGGTAAAAGCCAAAACGTTCCCACATCTCTGTAAAAAAGAGCATGGGGAGGGCCTTAGGATGATTTTTGAACATTGTTCCTCCCGTTCATTGGATCAATAATTTAATAGCGCAGTAAAATACTACGCTATTAAAATTCTAAATGAAAATGAAATTTTTAATCTTGATAACAGAGTTCAAGAACGAAATCGCCAATATCCCCTTTAAACGGGAGGCTTACGATATGAACTTTAGGAGGATATTTAATACCATGCCCTGCGCCAGAAATGGTCGTAGGGACGGCCATTTCTAATTTATATCCAATTTGGGCAAGATCTCTTTTGGCATTTCCGGTGATCATATTACAGATCTCTGCTCCGACATCCGAAATTTCATCATTGAATTCAGTGAATTCTTCCATGAGCATAGAGCCTGCAACTTTAAGATAAGTGGCCATGGGGAAAGATATCACCATTTGTCCTTGAAATTCTCTTGTCGTTCCGTCGCGCTCAACTTGACCAGTCAAACCAATAACAGCAGAGACATCTCCAAATGATTTGTGATCATTTTTTAAAGTAGGCTTACTGGTTGTGAGTTTGGTATTTACCATCGACTCAAACACCTTATTGGTCGCTTTGACAAAAGGGTGAGAAAATTCCACAAAGCGTTCATATAAATCAGACATTTTACTTACCTCAAGCATGTTAAAACCCTAGCGAATCCAACAAAGAGTCGATTTCGTTTTGGGTGGATTTTTCTGTTTCTGAATAATCTTGTTTTCCATCAATAGATATTGAACTGCGCTCAATATCTTTGAACTTTTCAGAAAGCCATTTCATACGCGATAGAAAAGCTTCTGTATTGATATCTTTAAGATTGCGGTCTTCACCTTTTTCAATTTTTTCAAAAAGAAGTCTTAGAATATCAATAGTATCGAAAAGCACGGCCAAAACCACATCAAAAAGTCTTTTATCTTGACTCTGACTTGCCTTATAACCAATGACTTTCCCCAGTTCGCAGAGCGCACCAACCTCTTCTTCGGAAACTGACTTTGCTGCTCCCATGATGCGATCGATCATTTGTCCGAAGTGCTCCAGTTTTGAAAGATCATGATTGTCTTCAACATCTTCCAGAGTAACTTCCAACTTATCTAAAAGCTCAACTGATTCGTTGAGAAATTCTTGGAGAACATCATCAAATTCAATGCTTTCGCCCATTGCTTAATCCAATTTACTTATTGAAGATTTTATCCAGCTTCTCTTTTAGTGTTTCTTGGGAGAAGGGCTTCACAATAAAGTTAGAGACTCCCGCTTTAACCGCAATCACAACGTTACTTTGTTCTGCTTCTGCCGTAATCATAAGAAAAGGAGTGCTTTTAAAGCGTTCATCTTCTCGCATATGCTTGAGCAGGTCGAGACCTGACATATCGGGCATATTCCAGTCTGAAACAATAAATTGATAGGGGTCACCACGTTCTTGCGCGGCTAAGATTTTTTCCCAAGCTGGTTTTCCATCTTCTGCTTCTTCTAAATTGGTAAATCCAATTTGGGTCAGCATTCTTTTGATGATCTTTCTCATTGTGGCCATGTCATCCACGACAAGAGTTTTCATGCTTCCATTGATGGCCATTGAAACCTCCTTCTATTTTAAGCGAAGTAATTAAGTTACCAAAATAATAGCAGCATTATATCGGAAAGCTTTTAGAAAGAATGAGTTAATTTTGAGTGTTTACGTAAAAAAGACAAAAGGGCATAATGGTATGACATACAAAGGTTGTCGGATATGAAAATTATTTTGGCTTTAGGGTTCCTGTTATTGAGTGCTTATGCTTTTTCTGGGGAAGATGTTGAATTGTTTGACCATGAAATTGCGGGCTGTCCTGAAAATTCATCTTGTTTTAAAGAGTTTGGTGATTTGCGCAAGTCTTGGCAGGCTTTGTTGAAGAATAACACTAAGCTTATTCCTCGATCTGCGGTTGATAAAAAGAATGTTGAATACGGGGCAAGCCTCAATATTTCTGCTATTCAAAAATTTTCAAAAAATAATGGTTTTCCATTTTCCTTCTTTTGGGTGCAAAAATATTTTGAAAGAAAAGAGCTTCCTGAAGAGAAAGTCATGGCCCTCTGGGAATCTGCATGTCCCAAACATCAACCAGCTTTTGAGGAAAAAGATATTGCCAAAGATTTTATTTTTGTGCGTAAAGGAGTTGCTTTTGTAAAGGAAGTCAAAGGAGATTCCATTTATCTAAAGGGTCAAGAAAAAGACACGAGTATTTCCCTTAACAAAAATTTCTTTTTCAATACATTTTATATTTGGGATAGTCTTAAAAACACTTTCCAAACCTTCTGGGGACCTGCTGGAGAGTATCCATCTCATATAACATCGCAATTTTTGGAATTTGTAGTTGCTGAAGATAATTGGTTTTTTAATATACGTGTGCACCCTGACCAAAGTTGGTCATTACACGAAAGAATTATCCGAAATGATTTATTGCACCTAGGTGAAGAGGTGGAGTGCCCCAAGCCTCTTTTAGAAAAGTGGAAAGCTGTAGAGTGGCGTCAGTGGACTCTGGGTGAATTGAATTGTCAAAAACTTCTAAATGAAAATGGAGAATTTTCTTCTTATATTTTTGCAGGAGCCCCTTTATGTTTTTAATGCGAATCATTGTGCTGGCTTTAATCGCTTCTTCTTGTGCTAAATTGGTTCCTCTTGAGAAAGGGGCCGATAAACTACGTGTTATTGAAAGTTATTATGAGTTGCCACCTTTAGGACAATACCGAGAAGAAGAGTTGGTGTGCAAAATAACGGACACCTGGAACAAAAGATCCTTTAATGTAGCACAATGTCGGCGGCAAATTGTTAATCAGGCAGTAAAGAAAAAAGCTGATTTTCTTTTTCTCGATCACTACCAGGCCAATTTTGTATCAGGCGAGTATTCTTGTACCAATTGTGTGGAGATGAAGGGCAAGGCTTATTTCAAAAAATAATGTTTTAGGAGGGCCCGTGAAGTTTGTATTTTCCTTTGCATTTTTCCTGATCTTTTTTTCTTCCACTTGCTGGGGAGGGAATGTGATTTGCCCTAAGAATGCTTACCCCGTGGATTTCACATCTGATTTTAGTGGAGAGCGCAGAGTCTTTTGTCAGATAAATTATTTGGGCAATCTTGTTAATCACGGTCCGGAGCAAATTTATGCTAGAGATGGAAGCCTAAAAGAAAATAATTATTATGAATATGGGAAAAAAATTGCGAGACCAGTGGCTGAGGTGAAGAGGGAAGTGGGACAAGATTTTTCGAAAATTGCTCGCGATACTTTTGCTCAGATTGTAGCTCTATTTGCAAATATTCATCCAGAACGCAAGAACGCTGCGGAAGAATTCAAGGTTTGGAATTGCGATACATCCAAAAAAAGTCGAGAGAAATGGGCTCAATTATTTCTCCAGAAAAAACCTTATCATCTTAATTTGCAATTTAATGAGAATTGCGATGCACAAGGTGTCGTTGAAGTTAAGTTGAATGAATTTTTTGACTTCAATGTGAAGACGCGAAATCTAAATAATGTTGTCAGTCTCAAAATACCTTTACTCATAAAAATCGAGGAAATGAAGCTTGTTATTGAGGGGCAAAAGGGGTTACTTTATCTCGAAGGAGATAAAGAGGGGATTGAGTTTTCGGGAAACTATTCTCTACAACTTAATCCTTTGAAGAAAAACTTTATCGGCAAAGATTTAGGCGGAAAAGTTTTTGTGCATCGTAAAGGTAACAAGGAAATTAATATGGAACATGATATCTGGATTGGTGGCTAAGACCAACTCCATTATTTTCTTTCCAAGAAAAATTAATTGTGTAATTACTCGCAAAAAGTTGTTGGCGTAATATCGTCAATATTCTTTTGTTGAGCTAGTTTACAGTCTTTTATCGACGCATAAACTTCTCTAATTGCACATTCTGGATTCTTTTTATTCTGCTTATTCCATAGCTGATTGTCGTGACACTGGAAGTATTGCTCTCTGGCAACACAGGCCCAATGACCTTCTTTGCAGTTGTACACTAAGCCTTTTCCTAGTACGAGATAATTAGGCGGAGCTTGATATTTTTCTATTTTATTTTCTTCATCTTCAGGGACGGAGTCTGCAATTTTTTCGCCGAGAGTTTCCAGCAAAGAGTTTTCCTCTTCTTCTTGGGGAACTTCTCCGAGATCAGGTGCTGCTTCAATAGTACTTTCCATTTCTTCCTGAGTGATTGAGGTTGGCTCCGGGGTTGGTTCGGGCGTTTCTTCAATTGTCGGTTCGGGCGTTGGCGTAGGCCTTGGCGTTTGCTTGACTGTTGGCCTTGGAGTCGGAGTTGGTTCAGGTGTTTTTTCTATGATTGGCTCGGGAGTCATCTCAATAGTCGGCTCAGCTGTAGGTACTGCAGTTTGTGTGGCTTCGGGAGTAGGGGTTGCCTTTTTCTTTTGTACTGGCTTTTGTTTGGGAGCCTGGGCCGGAGTATTGCCTTCTTGCCCCCCTGATTCATCTTTTGGGGCGAGTAAGGTGTCATAAGCGAGATAAGCCACAACTCCAGCGATGATGAGAGCTACGGGAGATATTTTTTTCTTTTTACCTTTTTTAGTTCCTTCTTCTCCCTCTTCTGCTTCTTCATCACCTTCTTCTACTGTTTTTTCTATTTCATCTTCTTCATCTTCGAGTTCTTTATCCTGTTTTTTGAGTATCTTTTTAATAAAAGGGAATTTTTGAGGAAGGGCCGTGGTTACTTGAGTCATAAACCTCTCAAAGCGCGCCTTGAGGTCCTGTGATTCTTCTTCTTCTTCCTCTTCTTCTTCTTCTGCAGGAGGAAGCTCTTCTACGTCCTCTTCTTCTTCTGGTATTGTCACTTCTCCAGTTTTATCTTCTGTTGCTTCAATTTTAAATTCTTCTACTGGCGCAGCCTTTTCCTCATCATTTTCTAAGCTTTCTACTTCATCAGAGGAAATACTCAGTGTCGCTGTTCCCTCATCATCTTCCTCTGCAGAAAGGTCAAGCTCTGTTGCTTCTTTCGTCTCCAATTCTTCATCATTTTCTTCTAGGGAGCTGAGGTCGATACCGGCCGAGGGATCAGACTCTTCTTCATCTTCCGGATCTTCCGGATTTTCATTTGCATCAAGCTCTACTTCCGTGTGATCACTTGCCTCTGTTTCAACAGGGGCTTCCCCTCCAACAGAAAAGTCTTCGAGACCTTCTTCTTCCTCATCATCACTTTCTTCAATTTTGGCTTCTTCGCCATCAGCATCTTCGTCTTCCCATTCCTCATCATCGAAGTCTTCTAATTCATCTTCTTCTGATTTTTTCTTAATAAAGGGGATATTGATATTGGCGAATATGCCTTTGAGTTTTGCTAGCAATTCTTCAATTTTCTCTTTCAATGTGAAAAACCTCGGATTGTAAGTGATATAGATCATTATATATCAAAAATGTAAAAAGAGAGAAGGGAAGAGACTGCCTCCTGCTGGTATTTGCAAAAAAAGGTATAATTTATGGAGATTGTTCAAGGAGATAATATGAGACACTTTATTTTTATTGGTGCCCCAGGATCCGGCAAAGGAACACAAGCAGAACGTATTGCTAAAGAGTTTGGGCATCGCCATATTTCTACAGGGGATCTTTTAAGAAAGGAAATTGATGAACAATCAGAAATTGGTCAGCGAGTCCAAGACCTTATCAATAAGGGGCAGCTGACTGATGATGCTCTGATCTTAGAGTTAATTAAAAAGAATGTTCATTTTGATAATCACTACTATATTTTTGATGGATATCCACGTAGTGTTGAGCAGGCTATTTCCGTGCATGAAGATCTGCTTCTAGGGCAGGATTACCTTGTCGTCTTTTTCTCTGTATCATTAGAAAACATGGTAAAGCGACTTACCAATCGCCGCATGTGCGAAAAATGTGGCGCGATTTACAACAAGTTGGCAGACAATATTGATATTGGAGATGCTTGTCCTGCTTGTTTTGGGAAAATTTACAAACGACATGATGACGAAGAAGTGGTGATCCGCGATCGCTTACAGCTACACCAAAAAAAATCCAAACCTATCTTGCAATATTTTAGAGATAATGGTCGGCTTCTTGAGATTGATGCAGAGCGCAGCATCGAGAAGATCTATCAAATTCTCAAAGGACATGTGCGAAGATCCTAATTTTCTTACAATCTCTCTCATCGAGATTTTCTTCTTAATACTTTGCGTAAAATATGCAACTATTTCGCTCTGACTTTTGGGGTTACTAAATCGAAGGAGAAATAGATGAGATTATTGTTTTTATTATCTGTACTTTCCTTGGCCATCTCTCAAGCTTTTGCTGGAGTGAGCCTTGGGGAAATCGAAAAAGCAATTCATGCCAAAGGAGCCAAGTGGAAAGCTGGATCTTCTTGGGTTACTGATTTGAATTTGCCACAACAAAAGCACCTTTTGGGAACTAAGGCCATGCCTAAACCTAAGAATGCCTTTTATCCTCGTTCAGTCAAAGATTTCAAAAAAGCAGGATACGCTGATCATCTCGACTGGAGCAATATCAAGGGGATCAACTTCATGAGCCCTGTTACCAATCAAGGGAAATGTGGAAGCTGTGTGGCTTTTGCCTCTATGGCCACTTTAGAAGGTATGGTCAATGTTGCGAATAATTGGTCTGGATTGAATGTTAAATTCGCAGAGCAATACATTTGGGCCTGTGGCGATGGTCGCTGCGATCGTGGCTGGACTTTGACTTCAGCAGCTAGCTTTCTTAAGAGAACTGGTGTGACTGACGAAGCTTGTATGCCTTATGAAAGTGGTGCTAATGGTGAAGATCTAAGCTGTAATGAAGCTTGTTCTGATGCAGATGCTAGAAGATTCAAAATCACAGATTACAAAAATATCGGTTCTTACTGGTCTTATAATCTACAAGATGTTGTAGAAGCTCTTCAACACGGGCCAATCATGGGGCGCATGAGTGTTTATGCTGACTTCATGTCTTATTCTAGTGGAGTTTATGAGCACGTAACAGGTGATAACCTTGGTGGACATGCCATCACTATCGTTGGTTATGACATTAAAGAAGGCTATTGGATTTGTAAAAACAGCTGGGGCACTGATTGGGGAGAAAATGGATTCTTCCGCATTAAGATGAATGATGATTCTAATATTGGTCCTGGTTCTGTTCAATTTATAGTTGATCCTTTTGAAGGCGCAATAAAATTCAAAAAGCCAGTTTATCGTGAAGTGATTTACGGAAACTATACTGTTGAAATGCAAAGCTCTTTCCCTGCAACTCGCGATGTGAAACTTATGCTTTATCGTGATGGTTTTTCACATGAGTTCCCTGCAACGAGAAGAGCTGATGGTACTTATGCTATTGATTTTGATACTCGTGCTATGGCCGATGGCGTTTATACTGCCCGTGCAGTTGCTTATACTCGTCAAAAAGGTATGAATAAATCAAACTGGTCAGAATCAGTTCGCTTCTTTGTGCTTAACAATGCCCCTAAAGTAGAAATTGGCATCAATAATCTACAAAATGGACAAACTGTTAGTGAGCGTATCTATGTTGATATTAATATCAACACAGATCCTATGCCTCTTCAAAAACTTCTTTTCCGTTTCAAAAGTCTTGCAACTGGAGAAGTAAGAGAAGTGGAGACTTTCAATATTGCTTCACACACTCTTTTTGGTTGGAGAACTCAATTTGTTCCTAACGGAGAGTGGGAAGTTTGGGCCGAAGGTCGCATTGGCAACTATAAGCAAGAAAGCCAACACTACAAAATCAAAGTTCAAAACTAGTTAATTCCAGAATTTGGAAATAATAAAAAGAAGGGGAAGCCAGATGGCTTCCCCTTTTTTTATGTTGCTTATGATAAAGAGGCAGGGAAGCCTATCAAGGCTTTCCCCTTTTTTTAATCGCGCTTGAACTGAAATTTGTAAAGAAACAGAGCAAGGGCGAGTACTGCAACGACGATTCCCACAGGGGTTGCTATCGTTGCACTAATTGTTAAGCCTTCTTTGGCAATCAAAATATAAGTTGTCACAACAGCTGTCATAAAGGTTGCTGGAATAGTTGCAATCCAGTGAAACTTTTTATTAACTGACAGATAAGCAGCACCAGTCCAAAGAACAATTGTTGCAAGAGTTTGATTTGACCAAGCAAAGTAGCGCCAGATAATCGAGAAGTCGATGAAAGTCAAAGCAATACCAATTGCAAGTAGAGGCACTGCAATCAAAAGACGATTCTTATGAGGACCTTGCTTATATCCGATCGCATCAGCAATGGTTAAACGAGCACTTCTAAAGGCGGTGTCACCAGAAGTAATAGGGGCAACAATCACACCGAGAATGGCCAAAATTCCACCGACCATACCAAGTTGACCTTTAGAAATTTCATTAACTACAACAGCTGGTCCACCTTTACCAAGCGTCGCAAAAAGACCGTCAATACCATTAGGGAAAAGACTCATGGCCGCAGCTGCCCAAATAAGAGCAATAATTCCTTCAGCAATCATGGCTCCGTAGAATACTGCGCGTCCGTGTCTTTCTGTTTTAAGACATCTTGCCATCATCGGAGATTGAGTCGCATGGAAACCACTCACTGCACCACAGGCAATTGTAATAAAGAGAATTGGCCAAACGGAAAGACCTTTAGGGTGGGCAACCGCTGTTCCAATTTCTGGAATAGGAGCACCTGTAAAAATCAAAGCCCCACCAATACCTAGGGCCATAAACATTAGAGCAGCACCAAACAATGGATAGATTTTCCCAATCACTTTATCAACAGGTACGATGGTCGCTACAAAGTAATAGATGATGATGAGGACTAACCAGAATGTTTTTTCTGCAAAAATGCCAGACATTCCTAAATTGGCCAAAAGTCCAGCAGGGCCAACCATAAAGACAGTTCCCACTAAAACTAAAAGCACAATGGAGAAAACCACCATTACTCTTTTGGCATTGTGTCCGAGGTAGAGACCTACGATTTCAGAAATAGATTTTCCATCGTGACGCATTGACATCATTCCTGATAGAAAGTCATGCGTCGCTCCGGCAAAAATACTTCCCAGCACAATCCAGAGAAAAGCAGCAGGTCCAAAGAGGGCACCCATAATCGCACCGAAAATTGGGCCGAGTCCTGCAATGTTTAGCAGCTGAATAAGAAAAATCTTAGGAGTGCTCAAGGGAACAAAGTCAACATCGTCGCGCAAGCGATTTGCTGGTGTTTCCAAGTTGGGGTCAGACCCAAAAATTTTGTCCACAATTTTTCCGTAAATAAAATACCCTGCAATCAGGGTCACTAGTGAGATGAGAAAGCTAATCATACGTACCTCCTGATTATTCATCCTAGACTAATGATAGCAGCAAAATGGAGCATATCGTTAAAAAAAGGTCGAAAGGTCAAAAATGGCCGCTCAGGGGTCGCTAGCAGAGATGAAAGGTTTGCAATGTAACTACTTGATATTTAGTTTGTCTTTGAATAATTTCGATCGCTTACGGCTGACGGGAATCACTTGAGAGCTACCGCGCAGCTTAATTTGGTAGCTTCCATTAAACCAAATATTGATATTTTCAATGTGGCTGACATTGATGAGAAAACTTTTGTGTGAGCGAAAAAAATCATCGTGCGCAATCATTTCTTCGAGCTCGGTTAGGGTCCCATTGAAAGGATATTTTCCTTGGGGGGTGTAAATAAAAGTACTTTTGTCTTCTGCCGTGGCAAAGAGAATATTTTGGATATCTAGTGGAATGAGTTTATCGCCTTGAGTGATGGTAATGCGTGAGCGTTTTTGTTCTTTGTTTTTGAGTTGCTCTAGGAGGTCACTAATTTGAAAGGAGCCTTCGCTTCCCTTTAGGGCCGGCGCCTGTTTGATGCGCTCTTCCATCTTGGCCATCGCCTTTTTTAAACGCTCAATGCGAATGGGTTTTAGCAGATAATCAACAGCATCCAGCTCAAAGGCGTCAATGGCAAATTGGTTATAGGCCGTGGCAAAAATAATATAAGGGACGTCTTCTAATTCATCAGAAAGTCTTTTGGCGAACTCGATGCCTGTTTCTTCCGGCATTTCGATATCTAAAAAGAGGAGATCACAATCATTGTTTTCTAAAAAATCAAAAGCATCACCACTATTGTCAAATTCTCCCTCAACAGAAACCTGAGGGAAGTCTTTTTGGAGTAAAAATTTTAATTCCTCGCGAGCTGGAGCTTCATCATCAACAATGCAGACTCTTATCTTTTCCATTTTATTGTCCTTTGGGGATAAAAAAACTAACTTGAGTTCCTTGGTCTTCTTGAGATTCAATGCACAGTCCGCTTTGTTCTCCATAGCGTGCAATTAGCCGGTGGTGGATATTGATAAGACCTACCGAATCGCTTTTTTCATTGGGAATGAGTAGCGTGGCCGCTTTCTTTGGGCCAACACCTTTGCCATTATCGCTAACTTCGATTTGGTAGAGGTTTTTCTCCTCTTTAATCTTAACCCACACCGTTCCTCCTTCCTTTCGCGAGCGAACCCCGTGTTTAATGGCGTTTTCGATGAGAGGTTGCAAAGTAAAGGGCGGAAGAGTGAGATTGCAGTCAGCGGGAATATCAAATTCCACCCTGAGCTTATCGCCAAAACGGGCCATTTCAATGGCAAGATAAGCTTGCACATGTTGAATTTCCTGCCGCAGCGAAATTTCATGAGCAAAATTGAGATTGCCGCGTAAATATTCTGCAAGGCTCAAGAGCAGCTCTCTTCCTTTTTCGGAAGATGAGCGGATGACGGAGGAGATGGTATTCAGCGCATTGAAAAGAAAGTGGGGATTAATTTGCGATTGGAGCGCATGATACTCAGCTTCCTTCATCAACTTGAATTGTTTTTCGACTAATTCTAGCTCTAGTTGTTGGCTGAAAAGATTGGTGAGACCTAAGGCTAGTTGAATATCAAGCGGAGTAATTCCATTTTCTTCCTGCTTATACATTTTAAAAGTGCCCATCATCTTCCCTTGGATTTTTATAGGAACAACGACTGCCGAATGAATGGGGCAGGGGGCGCCATCAGCATGAATATGAGGACCGATTTGATATTCGCCTGAATCAATAACTTGCCTTGTTATCGTGGTTTGAATGGGGTCGCCAATGGGATGAAATTCGTTTCCGATGCCGACGTGGCAAAGAACTTTTTGGGTATCGGTAAAGGAAACCGCATCAAGATGACTGCGGGCCAAAATGATTTCAGCGGCTTGAGTTGTTGATTCTGTATTTAGTCCTTTGCGCAAATGAATGAGGGTTTCTTTGGCAATTTCTAAGACGCGTTGGGCATGGTGAGTGGCCGCAATTTGGCGATCCTTCATGACACTTTCGATAACGAGAATAAAGGACGTAATACCGATACTGTTGGCAATAATCATTGGAGGACCGATGAGTTTTACAAGAGACAAGGCTTGAGGGAAAGGACGCGACAAGATGAGAACCATCCCCATATGAATTGTTTCGGCGGCCATGGCCGATAAAAGAGTTGGTAGCCATGGGTGTTTAGAGGAAAGAATGCGCGAACTAAGTAAGCCTATTATGAGCCCTTGCAGAGGAGTGATGATGACACAAGCAAGGGAGGAAAAACCTTCGGGATTAATGGCATAGCGATGAATTCCCGCAATGAGGCCAGAGAAAAGACCAACAAAGGGACCACCAACGAGTCCACCGACAAAGGGACCAATGACGCGAGAGTTGGCCACTGCATCGTCCACTGCAACACCCGCATAGGTTCCATAGATTCCCACCAGGCCAAAGAAAGCGATGAGGAATAGTTTGTAGTTCCAAGTGGCATTTTGATTGAGAATGGAAGTGCGAAAGGTCGAAATGCGGGTAATGATAATGGCCATCACCGAAATAATACCAATATTACGCAGCAAAATAATAAAGAGATCCAGCATGGAGGCTCCTTAAGTTATGGAATCGAAAAAAACTCCTCTACATGTTGCCACATTTGTTCAAGACTTTCACTGGTAAAAAGACGGGTGCGAAACTTTGCCGATTCAGCAAAGCCATGGGAAAAGGATGAGACGATTTTCTTAATCTGAGTAAAGAGTAGCTTTTCAGATGTTAGGCACTCTATTTGGTATTGATGGTAAAGCTTCATGATTTCCAGGTAATCCTTCTTATCAAAAGGGGATTGGGCCACGCTAAAGGATTCTAAAAAGATAAATGGTTCATGAAGTGGGCCACGCCCTAGCATCAGGCCATCGCAATGGGTTTGAGTGAGCCGATCTTTAACTTGCTGAGTGGTGTGTAAATCTCCATTTCCTAAAAGGGGAATTGATGACGCTTGCGCTGCTTTCTCAATGAGGTCCCAATTGGCCCTTCCCGTATAAAATTGATCGCGCGTGCGCCCATGGATCGTGACAAAATCAATTCCTTCATCTTGGGCCATGCGGACAACTTCTAAAACATTGATACTGGCTTCGCTCCAGCCCAACCTAATTTTAATGGAAAGGGGAATAGGGCAAGCTTTTCTAATTTCTCTAAAAAAAGCCGGAAGTTTTGAGCTATCTTGCAAGAGTGCCGAGCCGGCTCCTTTGCTCACGACTTTTCTAACGGGACAACCCATATTGATATCAATGAAAGTTGGTTTGTTTTCCAAAACATGCGGAATGCTTTGGGCAATGGTTTTGGCATCAGGGGCAAAAAGCTGAATCCCTACATTTTT
Source organism: Bacteriovoracaceae bacterium (assembly GCA_003245675.1). Lineage (GTDB taxonomy): Bacteria > Bdellovibrionota > Bacteriovoracia > Bacteriovoracales > Bacteriovoracaceae > SZUA-425. Next base: position 20,573 of record QKCN01000015.1, read on the forward strand.
CTCGCGCGGATCGAGCCGCAACATATCTTCAGTGTGCTTATTGTTATACTTTATACCTTGAGATGAAATGAGTTCGGTGACTGTTCCGCCAGAGCCCAAATCTTGCATCAGTAAGCGGAAGGGGGCGTCGGTCACTCCGGCCAAAGGGGCAAGCAATAACGGAGAAGGAAAGCTCAAAGTTCCAATATTGAGCTTAGGTGAAGAAATCTTTAATTCTTCAATTTTTTTTGTAAGTTGTTGAGATAAGGGCATAATTATCTTTGTGTTCTCGTTATTTTTCGTTAGAATATTATTAATAAATAATTATTGAAATGGCCATTTTATGAAGAATATTTTTTGGATTAAAACGATTATCGCCAGTCTTTTTATGGGACTTGCCAATGTTGTGCCTGGGGTTTCTGGAGGCACCATGATTTTGGTTTTGGGCCTTTATCAGGAATTTGTCGATGCCTTTTCTGATTTAACACGCTTTCGTTTCGAAAAGAAATCCGTTATTTTTATTACTTTGCTATTCTCTGGTGCTTTTGCCACCATCTTTCTTTTGAGCTCTGTTATTCAGTGGAGCCTCGAGTTGTATTGGTCTTACTTTATGGCCATTTTCATTGGGCTGACTTTAGGGGGGGCGCCTGCTCTTTTTGAGAAAGCCAGATCAAAAGACTGGAAAGTTGTTCTGCTTGGGGTTTTAGGCCTTGTGATTATGATTCTGGTTTCTTTTGTTTTGAATCCTTCTGGTAGCACCGAATCATTCTTTTTGTATTTCTTTGGGGGGATTCTCGCTTCTAGCGCGATGGTTCTTCCTGGAATTTCTGGCAGCTACATAATGCTTATTTTGGGGATTTATCTTCCCATTATTGCGGCCCTAAGTTCTTTTAAGAGTGCCTTATTGATTGGCGATCTTGTTATGATTTCTCAGCTTTTGATGAAGGTGATAATTCCTTTTTCTCTGGGGATGTTATTGGGCTTAGTCGCTATCAGTAATTTATTAAAAGTCTTGTTGAAAAAATACAGCTTAATTATGCATGCCTTTTTACTTGGTATTTTGATTGGCAGTGTTTTTGGGCTTTACCCATTTAAAATGCCACGCCTAGATAAAATATCCAAATATGCTCAGACAACTGATCAGGGAATGGTGCTAAAAATTGCATCTTATGGTTGGAGTCAAAAGACTAATCCTGATATTTGGGAAGAACTGAATCGTACGCGAGGAGAGGCAAAGCTTAGCTTTGAAGCAATGACTGAAATCGAGCCAGCTACTTGGGAAAGATTAAAAAATGAAAAAGCTCTTTTGCTTGTTTCGGGAAAAGAGTTGGATAGTAAACAGCGTTATGATTTCTTGCGTGCCGGTGGCAAGCTGATGGTTGTGCCTGATTTTTCTTTTTCTTGGTTTCGCTTTACCTTTGTTATTTTACTTGTCGTTTTAGGTTTTTATATTTCGTTTTTGATTTCTAAATTGAAGGAAGAGTAATTATGAGTGATGTAAAAGTTCCCAGCCCCACCTTACGTCGTTTACCAAAGTATCTTAATTACTTAAGAAGACTACAGGAACTAGGGGAGGTTGCTATTTCTGCTTCAACGATGTCTCGCGATTTAGATATCCAACACACTCAAGTGCGCAAGGATTTGGCCGTGACAGGGGTCCAAGGGGTTCCTAAGGTTGGCCATAAGATTGATATTTTAATTGATGCTATTGAAAAATTCTTAGATTGGAATACTCTGACTCCTGCAGTTATTGTGGGGGCGGGAAATCTTGGCTCCGCCCTTTTGGGATATCGAGCTTTTCAGCGTTCCGGTTTAAGTATTGTAGAAGCCTTTGATCTCAATCAAGATAAAATTGGGCAGAAGCTACACGATGTGACCGTTTACCATATCGATGATCTTGTCAATCATGTTAAAGCAAAGCAGATTCCTATTGGCATCATCACAGTAAGTGCCAAAGCTGCACAGAATGTGGCCAATTTATTAGTGGATGCGGGCATTCAAGCGATTTGGAATTTTTCGCATGAAAAGTTAAATGTCCCACCATCTGTCATTGTGGAAGATGTGGAATTGGATTCTAGTCTGGCTGAGTTGTCTTATCATTTAAAGCAGCGACATTAGATTTTTTGGAAGTGGTGTCCTATTTGAGTCACGATTTCATCGGGGCCGCAGGGAAATATCTTTCTTACGATAATTTTTCCATTTTTTATTTGAAAGTCTAATTTGATTTGTCCTTCTTTTCCTTTGATTTTTTTATAATTTTCTTTTTGAGCTTCGCTGAGGCTTAACGACCATTTACTTTGTAGGCGGGTTTTAAAGTTAAACAGCAGAAAGTGTTCTGCTTTGCTTTGATAGATTCTCGCACAAATACTATAGTCTCGATTTTCATCGATCTGCAATGGAAAGGCGGCCCAAAGAAGCGTTGGAGTAGCTAGCAGGGCCAGCATTAAATATTTCAAGGACAAAACTCCGGTTCTTGGCCATCTAAATCTCGAGCGAGGCAGCAAAAGTTATCGCGATACAATTCAAAATCTTCTTGTCCTAAATTTTCATCGTGCAACATCTCTTGATGTTGCATCATTTGCTTAAGAGCATAGCTTCGTCCTTCATAATCCTTTAAAAAATCTTGATACAAAAAAACGGCCGATGGATTTTGAGGACATTGTTTTTGGGCAAGCTTTTGGACAACTTGTTCTGCATCATTGTCTTGTTTGTCACAGTCGTTGTATATGCGCATAAATCGATCTTCATAAGCTTGTAAGAGTTGTTGGCGATCTTTTGGATTGGCCTTTTCTTCTAGGAAGCGGCCTAGCTCTTGAACAACGGAGCTATTTTCTTTTCCTAAAATTTGTTCTAGCTCTGGATCACAAGGTTCTGTTGCATTTTGCTCTTCTTTTTTGGCAAGGTAATCTTTGACGACGAGGTCGAGAGTACTTTGGGCGCGATTGACGGGGTCTTGGGCCAAAGAACAGGCCATTGCGGCGAGAGGATTTTTGTAGTGTTTAAGATTTTTATTGTATTGAGAGCTAAAAGGAGCAGCAATAAGGGCATCTTCACTGTAGCCCATTTTAGAAGAGGTTGATGTTGAAATGCCGCAGGCATTGTGAGCTTGTTTTTGTGTTTTGGCCATTTGGTGCAGTTTTTCAGTAAAACCTCCACTATAACAAGCATCAAAGAAGTATTGAGCTTTAACTCCTTTATTCATCACTTTTTGAATTTGATTTTCCATATCCTGATTGGTGACAGAATCATAGCTGTCACTGAGATAAATGGCCCAGGTTTCGGGGCCTTCTTGTAGACCATGATCCACAAGGCTTAGGTAAAGGCGGTCTCCTTTCTTTACTGGTGATTGATCTCCCGTTAGGGCATCCCACTGAGCGAGAACATTAAGACTATTTGCGTATTCATCGGGCGTAGGAGCCTTTTGACAGATTTCTCGGCGAATAACGGCCTCTTCTTCGTTAAACATATAAGGGTAGATAACTTCTCCCAGTGTTTCACAATCGACATCTCCTGCAAGTAGTTCTTCTTTGGCATCCATCAATTTTTGAAACTCTTGTTCTCTGCCATAAATTTTGGCTTCTTCCAAACTTAGAATATTTTTTTTGAAACAGATTTTGTCTTCTTGTGCAGGAGCTTCTTCTCCTCCGTACAGAGCCACGATATTTTCGCTATAGGGGGCAAGGGCATCTTTAAATTCAGTAACTCCTTCTTGGATGAAGTTGTCTTCCGAGGTTCCGCCAGTAATTGAAAAGGAGAAGAGTTTACTTTTCTCCAATTGCTTGCTGGGCAGTGTTGTGACTGCTGTCGGAATATTTAGCTTGGCCCAAGTGGAGTAGCTAACGAAAATGAAGAATATAATTAAGGTAAACCTCATACCTTACTATTCGGAGAGAAAAAAAATAAATCAAGTAGCCGAGTGAAATGGTCAGAGTTTTAGGTTTTCAAAGACGCGCATGACTCGCTTAAAGGGGCCGGTGTCATATTTTTTTTCAGCCTTAAGACAAAAATCTGAAAGTTCAGGTTCATCTTCAAAGAGATAATAGCTGGCAAAATCATTGCAAATGATAAAAAGCGCTGAAAGCGGAGAGATACGATCACCTGAAAGTCTTCCGGGAAAACCTTTGCCATCTGGCTGCTCATGATGCTGCAAAATAATGACATTGGTCTCCGCAGGAGCAACGGAGAACGCTTGTTTAACGAGGCTAGCAGCTTCTTTGCTGTGATTGAGATATATCTCTTTATCTTGTGCTGTTAGTCCTTCTTCTTTTCCTTGAAAATCTTTGAGGTCGCGCAGGATCAAGAGATGCTCGCGGGTGACGAGGGTTATATCGTGTAAAATCGATGCATAAATAAGTTTATTGAGTGTTGCTTTGGAATGCCACTCCAAGGATTTTGCCAAGGCACAGGTCACTAGAGACATAAACTGGGTGCGCTGATTGATATAGCTAAAGCGATTGGCGTTCTTTTTGAGATAAGCAAAAATTTGCGCAAGACTTGGACTTTTGGCTACAGCGCCATAGATTTTATCTGTCATGCCCACAATTTCTTCTTTGAATTCGGGGTCAATATGCAGCTCATCAGTCACGCGAATGAGCTTTTGCTCAAATTTTTTTTGCGGAGGTTCGTCTGGAGAGCGCACAATAAACTTAAAATTGCGGCTTTTTAAAAAGATATGAAATTGTTTGTTGAGTTGTTTTATAATCCAGTCACAACTTTTTCTTTCTAAGTACAAAAAGTCGACTCTTTTTTCGCGATATTTTTTTATATCCAGTTCATCAACCACATCATCTTCATTAAATAATTTGATGAATTTTCCAGAGTTAAGACTGATGTAAAGATAGTTACGCACGCCATCTAGGATATCGACGGCATCTAAATGGATGCGACAATAGGGCTCTCCATTGAGAATTTCTTTTTTGCAAAAGAGATTGAGGCTGAGTTTTTGTAATTCAGGCAAGCAATTCTCTCGAGTGATGGGGTGAACGTTGTCCAAATTTTGGAAAACAGATTCAGTTGTTTTGGAAACATTGTCTACGAGTATTGCAATATGAGTACTGTGCGCATTTTGGCGCAGGTACATGATGAAGTCTTCCACCAAGAAGCAATCAGGATCATAGTCGTAGATAATTAACTGAGGAAAGGAATTTGCCTTTTTTAAGTACTCCATCGCATCAGAAGGATTTTGAGAGACAGAAACATTTGATTTAAAACGGCATTCGACAATAAATCGAATGATTTCAGAAAATTCCTTTTTCCCAGAGACAATGAGGTAGTTAATGTAGTCAGATTCCATGTCACAATTTTAGCTGAACTTTAATTTTGAGTATATGGGGAAAGTTAAGAATCTTAACTTGAGTAATGGAGTCGGGAAATAAAGATTTCTCCTCTGATACCGAAAAGTCAGCGAGGTTTATGGCATGTTAAAAACGCTTATTTTGGTTTTTACATTTATTACTTTTTGTTTCAGCTCATGGAGTTGTGATGAGTATTTGATGCAATTTGGAGACAAGGCAGAGATGACTGAGACGGAGATGACTTATCATCTCTACTTGAGCCGGCAGTGGTTATTGCGTCTTTTGAAAATGAAAAAAAAGGGGCCGGCTTTCCTCGTCAAACAAATTGATGGGGGGATTCACGGACAAGATGTTGAATTTTGGAGTGGTCTTCCGGAGTATGCGGAAGTGATTAAGGGAAGTGAATTGGGTGTTGTGCGACACTACGGGCCTTTTGCACAAGAAATTGTAGAGAGCAAAAAACTTATTGCAGGATCGAGACCATTTATTGACCCAGTTGCGGCCCATTTACGCTTACACTATGAGGACTTGAATGGAATCTTTTTTACTCGCAAGGACTTTCCGGCAGAAAAGCTTTGGATGGGTTATGACAATGCCACTCCTTATGTGGATTTTCTTTTACCTGATGATTTAGAGGTTATCAAATTAACAGATGGCAACTTCCTCATTCCCGGTCCTCCCCGTCGGGCC
>QKCN01000055.1 GCA_003245675.1 Bacteriovoracaceae bacterium
ATATGGGGAGTAGTTCTCTTATTTCTTTGGGGTTTTCTCGCCCTAGGCGTAGTTTTATGGAGAGAGGAACTTTGAGTGAAGGGAGAACTTGGGATAAAAGGGAATAAACCTTTTGAGGGTGGGGCAAGAGGCCAGAACCTTTTCCACGCCCCGCAACCATGGGATAGGGACAGCCTAAATTGAGATTGATTTTTGTTACTCCTGCTGCTTCTATTTGTTGTGCCAATTCTAAAAAAAGAACCGGGTCTTTGCTGAGGATTTGAGCTTCTGTGGCAATGAGGTTTTGGGAGGGGAGTAGCTCTTTTAGCGTGTAGTGTTGGTTGCTTTTGGTTTCAATATAAGGGGCCAATGCTTCATCAATACCGCCAAAATGGCGAGCAAGCGCATTGCGATAATGCAAGTCGGTGATGCCGCGAATGGGTGCCAAGATTAATTTCATCCCTCTACTCTAGCATTACTTGAATAAATTAGTCATTGTGTACTTTTTCTGGTAAAAGCTTAGGGAAAATATGTATTTACTGAGGAGCTTCTCATCGAAACAGGCATTGAATTTTCCGAATTTGAAATAAACCCTTTATTGCTCGAACAGATAAAAAAAGCGGGATTTACCCACGCTTCCCCCGTACAAGAAATGAGTTTTAGCCCCATTATGGAGGGCAAAGATATTTTTGCACAAGCTGAGACTGGAAGTGGTAAGACTTGTGCCTTTGCACTTCCTATTTTGGAGCAAATTTTAAGGGCCGGAAAAGAAGGCAAAGTTGAAACCAATGATGCACCCTATGTTGTTCTTAGCCCCACGCGAGAGCTGGCACAACAAACCCATCGAGTGTTTGAGCAGTTTGGAAAACCATTGGGAATTGAATCTTGTTGTGTAATTGGGGGAGAAAGCCTAGAACGTCAAAGAACTGAAGTAGAAAAGGGATCTCACGTTTTAGTTGCGACACCTGGTCGAATGTTTGATCTTATTAAGCAAAAGATTGTCAGTTTGGAAAAATGCCAATGTGTCGTTTTTGATGAAGCAGATCGTCTTTTTGATATGGGGTTTAAAAAAGAAATCGTTTCAATTTTGAAGGAAGCTCCATTAGATCGTCAGCTGATTATGCTATCGGCGACATCGAATCAAGATGTTTTGCGCACAGCCTATGAGTTTAAATCAGATCCTACGGAATTGCGTCTTAATGCAGATAGCTTGCTGGTTGATGATATTGATCATCGTTTAGCCTTAGTGAGTCGCGAAGAGAAATTTCCTCTTTTGGTTAATATTCTTCGTCAAAGAGAAGATGCTTATGCCATTGTTTTTTGTAATACTCAAGTACAAACCCATACCGTGGCAGAATGGCTTATCAAAATGGGCTTCAAGGCAAAACCGATTTCTGGACGTTTGCCACAAAATAAACGCACTAAATTGATGGAAGAATTTCGTTCTAAACAAATTACAATTCTTTGCTGTACGGATGTTGCGGCCCGGGGCCTAGATATTAAAAATGTGAATTTAGTCATTAATTATGATCTACCTCAGGATCCAGCGCACTATGTACACCGAATTGGACGCACCGGAAGAGCAGGAGAAGAGGGATATGCCTTAAGTTTTTGTGCACATGAAGACTGTGAGTTTTTAGATCCTATTTGTGATTTGATTGAAACAAAAATTAAAAAAGTTGATTTGGGAGATTCTGATTTTGCGACAGATATCTGCCCCAAGCCTTATATTGACAAGAAAACCCTGCGAGTGAGTGCCCCAAAAGAGCGCAATCCGAGAACTGAAAAACGCTCTTATCCTAGAAATGAGAAGCAAGCGCCTCGCCAAGAAACGAAGAAGGAAAATGTAGCAATGATGAAGACTGAGAGAAGAACAACTGCCGGAGACAAACGCTTTTTGGAATTAACTTCTTATGGCTTGAAAAAAGCGATGCCTGAGGCAATGAGCCGCTTGCGCATTACCGATGATGCCTTGCTAGGGTATCAGGTATTGGAAGAAGGGAAGAGAAAGTTTTTTATTTTTGGACCGAAAGAAACAAAGTACAAGTTTTACGTGAAACCGATTTATAGCAAACTCCTTTTGCCTTTTTTGATTCAAACGATGAAGTTGGCCAAATTGGATCTTTATGTGAAGGTTTCTTATCGCCCAGGAAGTCTTTTGATTAGTTTCAGTGGCAATGATGAAGGGCTTTTATGTGCTCGTAAATTTGAACTTCTCAATGCTTTTGATTATCTTATTCAAAACTATTTGCAGTCTCGAGTCGTTTTACATCGCGATATGAAAATCAAAGTTCGCTGTGCGCGTAGTAATGAATCACGCCCAAAGGTGGAAAATGCAGATCGTCGCCAAGAGGAAGAGCTTTTGATTCAAATGGGAAAAAAGATTAAAGAGCAAGTTCTTGCTTCTGGTGAACCTTTGAAGTTAAAGCCTATGGGTCCTCGTGATCGTCGTATCATTCATCAGTTCTTTGAGGATGATGATCAGGTGAAAACAGTTTCTCTAGGGAATGATCACCACAAGGAAATTGAATTTAGCTTGCGCTAGTTCTTTTCAGCAAAAAAGCAGTGCCGCAGACGAGGGCAAGGAGAAGAAGAGAGGAAGACACCAAATATTCTTCGATCTTGCCCGCGGCAATCAAAGGCCCAGCGGCCGTTAAAATCAAAGCACATAATAATCGTTGAATAATTGACTCTAGACTGAGCAAAGTTGCTCGGCGCAGAGGGTCCTTTATTTCTGAGTTGATAATTTTCTTTTGAAAAGGAAAGGCTACCCCAGAGCCTAGGGCAAAAATGGCAAGCCCCAAATAGACTTGAAGAGAACTACCTATTGTCGCCCAAATTGCCCCCAAGCAGACAATTGCAGTTAGTATAAATATCCCCGTTTGATGATTGAGCTTTTGGCTGAGCTTATGGCTGTGGTGAGATGTGAAAGCTTCTAATAAAGTCATCCCCGCCATGATTAAACCAAAACTTCCCACCTCAAAACCGTGATATCTGAGTAATGGTTGGTAGAAGTTCACTAAAAAGAGGCGGGCCAAGATAAAGAGACCTGCTCCTTGCAGAATCAGTAGCAAGAGCCGTGTAGAGATTTTAAAGCTTTTGAAAAAGGACAACCAGCGAAAGCTGGTGCGTGCCACTGGCGGTGTAGGCGCAAATTGTAGACTCAAGAGAAAAGCAATCCCTGTGGTGAGTGCCGTTATCCAGTAGGGAAGATTTAAATGGAGCTTCATCAGAAAACCAACCACACTCCAACCCGCAATTCTGGCCACAAGTGCATAAGAACGGGCTTTGCCTTCCACTTGGTGATAAAGTTCGATTTGCTTTTGCTCTTTGAGGGATTCATATATCCAAGCACTGGCCGAGCCTGACAAAAGCGCTCGCGCCAAGGCAATAAGGGCAAAGTGGATAAACATTCCATAGAAGTTTGCTAAAATAATGGGTAAAAGGTTGGCGAGCATCATAAGTCCCCCACCCAAGCGCACGCAGTTGCGATGGCCAATGAGATCAGAGAGCAATCCTGTAGGGATTTCACAGATTATAAAAATCAAATAGTACCAGTATTGAATATTAAAAAAATCTTGATCGCTGAGTCCGATTTCTCTTTGGAATTGATAGAAAATAGGAACCCATAATAGTAAGGAGATGAAGGTCTGAAAACCAATATAGTGGCGGATATTGGTTTGAACTTTTTGTTCCATATTAATGCGCGTAAGGGCGAATTTGTAGGATGTAGATTTTGTTGCCAGAAATAACCCATTCAATGTCCTGAGGAGCATTGAATTGGTAATCAGCTGAAAAGTGCGATTGTAGAATTCGCCCTACAAAGGCCAAGCGTTGTAACATTTCTTGTTTCTTTTCGTCGAGTTCTTTGCCGTAGGAGCCCAATGACAATGTCTTTCCTCCTCCTTCGACTGTGTTGTAGAGAAATTGAATGGGGCGCTCGCTGCCATCGACAATATTTACGGCGGAGTTGGGAGAAACATTGATGTAGACGTTTCTAAAATCTCCTTTGCTTTTCGTGGGATTCGATGTCACCATCACGCCACCTAAATCGCAATTGATTTGTTCTTGGATGATCACACCCATATAGGCGTCTTCAAGTGAGATACCGACTTCTTGACGTAGGCGAGTACTGCGAGGGCTAACAAGGCTTGCCCATACATTTTTTATTCCTGCAAAAACTTTATCTGCGGTGGCCACATTGTTATGAGACTCATAAATCCCCGCGGCTGAAAAGTTCTCTAGGTCTTCTGCATTGGAAGAACTGCGTACTACAAAATGAGAGGCTCCGGCCAAGTGCTTTACAATCTTGGCATCAATGAGGTCGCGAGTTTCGCTGTCTAGCTTCATTTTGCGAATCATATTTTGGAGTTGGACGCAGATTGCCCCTGCGCGCTCACTATCTAATTCCAGAGCGAGTTTTAAACGACCAATTTGTTGCTGGATGGCTGGATGTTTTTCTAGTACGGTTCTCTGTAAGGAAAAAGGAAGGGCAATACCGCGCGGAATGCGTACGTTGTTTTGGAAAAATTCTAGCGCCTTTTCTTCTAAATCATTATGGATGCCACATTTAAGATAATTGGCAAGATAGGAACGCAAATTTTCACGAGGAGGGCGTTGAACATTGTAGTAGCCAATCATGCGCGTTGATCCTCTTTTGAGGAGATGAAGCATTTCTCCAATGTTGGCCGCTTTGGTTCCATAGCAATCTCTATCGGTATGACGCAATTGATCTAAGGATTTAATTTCAACCTCGTCAATTTGAGGAGATTCTAATTGGATGCGTAAAGAAGTCCAGTGAGGGCGAGGAGGCTCTTCTGTTGGTGTGGGAATGGATTTGATTTCAATTTCACTGGCATCTAGCCCAACCGTGTATTCTACCCAGTTATTAATCATCCCTTGCTGTTGCAAGTTCTCTTTGGCTTCTAGCCAAACTGAGTTGGGTATTTCCCAGCCATGGGCCAACACATTGGTGTGGGAAAGAGGTGTAGTGTAGTTGGAATTAATAATTCCCTGAATGCGAGGGATATCTTCTGGGATGCGATCCATCACCAATATATCATACCAACGAATGGTGTCGTAAGAATCTCTAAATTGTTCGATGGAATTAAATAATCGAATTCGTCCTTGAGCCTTTCCGGCATTGAGAGGAATGAAATGTTTGCTAGAACTCATTTCATGATCAAAAATACGCGGTAAATCTTTGGCAGGAATATCGCGTACTATTGCTTCTTGTTGAATGTTGGCTGGCTTTAAAAATAAGCGGTAAGAAGCATCAACAACATCTCTTATGCATTTGTAGAATTCAATGAGGCTTGTGCCATCCATGCTGTCGACTTCGACTGTCTCAAGTGTAAAAAAATAATTGTTTTCTGCTTGATGGCGCGCCAAAATTCCCAGAAAGTAGGGGCGATCTGTTTGGTGATAAAAAAGATTATTGAACTCATCGATGCGGCTGTAGACTTCATCAGTTGAAAGTTTTATCAGCTTTTCTGCGATGTAAGCTGCGTGGAGTTGGTAGTGGTTATTGTTTAGAAAGTGTGCTTGCTTGTTCGTCCGCTCTAATACGAGTTTAACAAATGGCGTTCCACCCAATACGCCACTTAAAGCGTTAAATGAATCCATGCTAAAAGAATTAGTTATAAGGGCCCCTTGAATAGGCGAACTTTCCGACATTTTGATTTTCTCCATAATTTGCAGGCGATGTATCATAAGCGCTTTTTTTTCGTAAGCTCTAAATACAAAGTATGTAAATTTTAGTGTTCTTAATTTTGATGAAAGAGGAGGAGGAAAAAGGGCGGCGGGCCCTTTTAAAAGTGAACCCGCCCAAAGGCAATGCGAATCTGATCGTCTGGTTCAAATGGTTTCTCATTCCACGCATACTTTGTTTTGAAACCAGAGATAAACCCTTTCCAAATGTTTTTCATAAAAGCCACCTTGTTTATTGTTGTACAATTGTATGTTAAGGGACTCTTATTTAAGAGGGAAGCTCTGGACCGTCAAGATTTTGTGAGGATTATGTTAAAGATTGAGAGTACCCAAGGGGTACTCTCGATGGTGTTTATTTGTTTTTTAAACAATGGACCTTTAATAAATTGAAAATGTTCCTATTTCGACATAGTCGCCTGCCGTTTCTATACTTCTTGCAATAAAAACACTAAACTCTTCGGCCGTTGCGATGGTGCCAAGCTCCGCTTTCAGTGATATCTCGTTATTTCCTTCAAAAAGGCGAATATCTTTTTCAATCGGAGCAATATCACTTTTCTTATAGACCGTGAGTAAGTACTTTGCGTTTTGTTTTTCATCATAGCTTTCACTGTGATCAAAAAGTTGGCAGTTGATTTTAATTTTTTCACTTTTTGAATTTTCAGAGATACTAAAGTTCATTGCTTGTTGTCTTATGACTTTTCCTTCACTGTCCTCTGATTGAATCGTGCAATTTTCGTAAGGATAGGTCATTTCGGGATTTTTAAATGGGCTAACCTTAATAAAATAATCTCCGCTTGCCACTTCTCCCATATCTAAGCTTGCCGTATCTTTAAGTGAGAAAACAGTATGGTTGACTTTGAGGGGCTTTGCTTGAACATAAAGCCGTACAGGCATAGCAGCAGAGTCGTTAATAAGATTTAGATAAATACTTTCTTTAGAAAGATATTCTGAATCGAGGCGAACTTTAACGGGAGTTACAATATTGTAGAGCTTCGCTTCTCTAATTGTTCCACCATAAATTGCGTAACAAACTTGATACCAACCACCAATTTTGGTTTCCATGAAGATATCATCTTTTTCGCCTTTTACTTGGAATTGTTTTACGCCTGATGGATTATAAACCAGCATCCGCACAAAGGAGTTTTGCCCCGTGAGGTTAATTGTCTGAATGCGCATCCCTTGAGTTCCCGCAGGAACTGAAAAGTGGCGGCAAATTCCATCTTGAGAAAAGACGCTTAGCTCTTTTGTATAGCGCTGATTCAAGGGGCGATCGTTGAGCAGTGTTACGGGAACGACGACGAGAATTTCTTTGGTTTCAGCATCGCGAACTTTGATTTCTCCATAGAGAACATCTTCTTCTTCATTTTCTTGAAATGCTCTTTTGACATCGACATTGAGGTAAAGGCTTGAAGCACCGGTGGATAGCCAGAGACGCTGAGCGCCAGAAAGGAAATCATGCGAATAATCAATCTCAAGGGGGCGTAAGAGATTGATTCGAGCATTACTTGCGGCCAGGGCAGAAATTGTTCCATTGATTTGGACAATATCTTGAAGCGTATCAAGATTTTCAGAGCGACGAATGAGAAGACCTTTGGCGCTTACGCCATCTCTTCCGAAGTGAGCAGACATTTTCGCTCTGACATTGGTAAAGCGTTTTGCGGCGATCATATCTTTATAAATTGCAAAAGCTTTATCGACTTTGGGAAGTCCATAACCTTGTACAATATAGGGGACTTGATCAAGTGCTTCTGCACTTTGACGAATTGCTTCGACCACCGTATTGGCATCAACGGGAAGATTTGAATTTTTGATGGCAGAGACAAGAATTGCTGCCATTCCGGCAAGGGCGGGAGAGGCTGAACTTGTGCCATTAAATGCCCTAAAGCCATTGGCCGGATTACTATGAGTCAGTGAGGACAGAGGTGACATAACGGTTGGTCCAATGCCTAGATCTGGTCCAGGTCCTCGGCTAGAATAGTAAACAGGGATTCCGCTTTCGGGAATGCCGGTAACTCCATGTACGTATTCATCTAGTTCTTTGGAAATATAAGCACCAGCAACGAGAACAGATTCAGGATAAATGCCACGACGATTTAAGCTCATAAGACCAGGTCCATTATTTCCGGCAGAGAAAGAAATAACGAAGTTGTATTTATCCACTAAGTTCTTGATGGCCTTTTGCATGAATTCTTGAGTTTGGGCAGAAGTAAAGAAAAGGGAGTAACTAACATTAATAACGTCAGCACCTTGCTTGCCGAGGATTTCAAATGCTTTCAAAAAGGTATCAATGGTATAGAAGCTTTCGTCGTCATTATTACTTGCTTCACTGAGATCGTAATCGAGAATTTGGGCACCGGGAGCTACGCCATCAAACTTTCCACCAATTAGATGCCCCGCCATAACAGAAGCAACGCCTTCTCCATGGGAATCGCCAGGAGCTTCTCCTGAGCCAAGAGTGAGTGTATTAGTCTCGGGATTAAACTCGGCAGTGAATGCTAAAAATTCTTTTTCATCCCAATACCCAAATTCGCCATTTTGGTTAAAGGTTCTAAAACATTCTTTATCTTCAAAATTTTGGTTAACATTGATATCAATGCATACGCGATAGGTGCCTGCTTCTTCTGTGACTGTCGTCATCATTTCATCTTCGACTTTGTTTTTATTTAAATCGAGATGACTTGATTCATAGATGGGTTGCTTTTCTGATACCACACCTTTCCAAGTCGGAGTTTTTGTTCCTTCAGAAGGCTCCAGGATAAAATTTAGTGAGCTGGATTGGTGAGTGCGGAAGATGTATTTTCGTTCTCCCGTGGTTGTTTTTTGAAATCCTTGCTGATTAGGGGAAATTCCATCATCAACAACGCCTACTTTTACAAGTCGGCCATCAAAGCTTGGGTTTTCTTTTATGAAAGTATGAACATTAAAATCTTTTTTAGCGAGATAGAATATTTCTTCATTAGGGGTAATGGCATCGTCTTTTTCCACGATTATTTTTTCAGAGGCATCAACTGTGTCGAGCTGATTGTTTTGAGCAAATGACTTAAGGTCTTCAGAATTTCCGCTTAATCTTGCGACAATTTCATTGCCTTCTAGTTTTAGTCCGTGAGCTGCGGCAATCGATTTTTGTAATTCGAAGTTTTTAAGTCCTGTAATTAACAGCGTTTGTCCTTTAGAGCTCGAACTCGGATTTGAATTTTGCTGTAGCCCACAGGAGGCAAGGAAGGCCAAAGAAAGGGTTAGGGGAAGAATTTTAAAAATCATTGGAACTCCTCATTATTGTCAACTGACGCAATCTTAAAAAAGTGGCCCATTCTATCAAAAAGTGAAGAACTATTGTGGAAAATTGCCTCTTTTGTAATAATTACATTGCGGACTAAATAACTGGAATGAAAGGGTTTTTTGTGTGGGAGCAAGTAAAAGGAAGCCCCGTGCAGGGGCTCCCCAAGAGAGAGTTCGCTTAAGCGTTTTCAAGTTCTAAAGCGATATTAGAGAGAAGAGATTTGATTTCTTCTTTCGCAGCACTTCTGCTGCTGCTATTTTCATCTTTAAGAAAGCGGAGAAGCTTTTTTGTAGCAGAAATTTTAAGCATAACTTTTTTATCTTTAATAATTGTTTTTACGACGAAAGCTTTGAACTTTTCTTTTCCATTTTTTAAGCTAACAACAAAACGACTTTGGTATTTTTTCACTTTTGCCTTGATTTGAGTTGAAAGACCAACAAGTGTCATCGACTCTAGTGCCGCTTGAATTCTTTCGGCATATTCGTGTTGGTTAGTGAAGTCGATTTCAGTCATTTCTTTGATCCGGGCGACACTGAAAAGAAGAGAAGGCATGTCGTTGATCAACCATTTTCCTGCTTCGAATACCGCAAGCCCTCCACCTGCAACGGCCGTTACAATAGTCGCAACAGATGATGTTAGAAAGGAGTAGCTAGCAACCGCTGCTGTCCCAATAGCACAACCTGTAAAGCGGATAACTTGAATAGCGCTGCGAATAGCAATTTTAGAAACGGTATAAGCTTCTCCAACCACAAGTGCAAGAGTGTTCCACGTTACAGCAAGTGGCATAACTGCAATACTCCACGCTGTTTGAAAAGTTGCCGCTAAAATGTTCCCGGCCATACGGGCAGGGGCTTCAATGACGAGATAGTAAGAGCCTTTAATATTTGCCCACACTGCAAGACCAGCATATTTTACTGCTCCAGCAATTTGGTTGTCTGAGTTATAGTATGCATCAGAAGCTTGCTCAAAGGTTAGCTTGTATGATTGAGGAATCTTTTGAAGACTTTTCCATGGGCGAGTAAAAGCTCTTTTTGCACTTTCTCCTGCACCAGCTAAAGATTCTTCTGCTAGTTCATATCCTTCTTTGACATAACCAACATAGTCATCATCGTGTTCTTTGTTCCAGATACGGCTACCGGCATTTTGTTGTCCTTCAACAAAATCGTCCCCCATCTCTTCGAGGGTGTCGATGTCAATTGCATTGTCCATGATTTCTTTAGATAGTTCTACGCCATCACCCATTCCGTAGACAAGGAAGAGATCTTTGCCATCGATAGAACCTTTAACGAAAACTTCTTTAATTGTTGAGGCGAATTCTTTGCCAAAACCTTGTTGCTGTTCTTCTTGTTGCTCTTGAGCAAAAAGACTTTGAGTTGCCAGTAGTGCTGTGAGTGTCAGTGTGCAAAATAATTTTTTCATAATGTCCTCCTATAAAAAACTCAGTCCCATTTGTTTTTGAAGTGGCACCTGTTTATGGCCCATTGGGAAAAAGAACAAGAAAAGGAGGAAACAGTTGAAACTGAAACTGTCACTTTAAAGGAAAATTGTAAAAACTACATGATTACAACAACTTATCAATTAGCAGATCTAACTCGTTTAATAAGTCTTGGTTATGAGGATTTGTTTCTAGGATGGAAGTAATGGCCCCCATGCGCATTGAGTGGATCATTTGTGCTTTGCAGACTGCTTTGTCGAAAGGAATTTTGAGGCAATCGCAAATATTGTGGCTGAGAAAATCAAGATATTGAGCTTCAGTGTTTTTGATTACATCTGAAATAAAGTTGGTGCGAAAGCGATATTGCCAATAGAGCTTGATTGTATCGGGACGTTTTTCGATAGAATTAATCATACGCCTAGAAAAACTCTTTAGCGCTGTAATCAGTTCTTCTTTGGTATTGTAGCATTTAATGTCTTTAAACATCGCGAAGCTGAGGGTGTAGTCCTGAAAACAGAGACGGGCAATTTCATCAATATTATTTCCGAGATATTTATAGATCCATCCGCGTGAGACTCCTGAATCTTTAGCAAGCTGACTTACATTAATCTGTGAGATATCTCTTATGAGAAGGTTAGAAATAAGGGCGTGAATGACTTGGTCTAATTTACTTTCTTTGCTTTCACTCATAATTTACATAGTATACCATTAAAATGAGCTATGATGAATAAATGGAAATTAATAAATTTTTACAAGAGTATTTTACTCAAGAAATGTTGCCCCCTTTAGATCGGCATCTTGCGGGCTTTTATAAAAAGCGCTCCCAATGGGGTAAGAGAGATCGCGCTGTATTCACTCAAAATGTATTTGATAGTGTGCGCTATTTTTCTTCTATTGTTCTTTTTGAATATGCATTTGCGCGTAGTGAAGGACCTGAACAGCTATTTGCGGAGTTTGATTCCAGAGAAAAGATGATCAATGCTTTTTTGGGAATTAGAGGAGATGTGTGGGGAGAATGGCTCAAAATTTTTCAAGGAACAAAAGTAAAAAAATCCAAGCGTTTTGAGTATTACGATTTTTATTTTGCCTTTGAAACGATAGAGCGCCATTTGTTGCGTGCCGGAGTTCCTCCTTTTTATTTTGCTTCTTTGCAAAAACGAGCTGCTCAGTCAGCTTGGGAAGAGTCTGAATTTATTTCTTTTGTTCAGAATTTACAAAAGAAGTCTCCTTTATGGATTCGTTGCAATAAAGATGAAGAAAGGGTTTTGAGTGAGCTGCAAGCAAAAGATTATGAATACGAGCAAGGCCCTATCGCGCATTCTTGGTGTTTAAAGTCGGGGCCCTCATTAAAACATTTAGCTTGTTTTCAAGATGGCTGTTTAGAGGCGCAGGATTTGGGGAGTCAAAGGATTGGCCTCAATCTCGATGTGGCTGCCGGGGATCGAGTTTGGGATGTTTGTGCAGGAGCAGGAGGTAAGACCTTGCAACTTGCTTCTTTAGCGCAAGGGCAGGCACAGATATATGCGACTGATATTCGTGATTTTATTTTAAAGAAGCAGTTAATTCCACGCATGCAACGTGCGGGATTTGATAATTTTCAAATCGCGGTTTGGGATGGGAAAAGTTTGGATCAGCTGGAAAAGGGGAAGCGCTTTGACAAAATTTTAGTCGATGCACCTTGTTCTTCTTCGGGAACTTGGCGTTCTGCACCTGATCAGCGCTTTCGTTTTTTGCAGGAAGAACTTCCTAAAATAAAAGAGATTCAACTTGGCCTTTTAAATCTTGTAAAAACTTGTTTGGATGACAAAGGTATTCTTGAGTATGCAACTTGTAGCTTTTTAGTAGAAGAAAATGAAGAGATTGTTGCTGAATTTTTACAAATGAACCCTGATTTTGTGCTTTTGGAAATGAAATTAGAAGGGTCTCCTAAAGAGGACGCAGATACTTTGTTTTGGGCCAAGTTTAAGAAGAAAAACTAATAAAAAAAGGAAAGCTAAAATAGCTTTCCTTTATAGTTTTGCCAGATAAAAAGCAAAAAGGATCTTATCCTTTTACAATTGCTTCAGCAGGGCAAACGTCAACACAGTTTCCGCAATCAGTGCAAGTATCAGCATCGATTACATATGTGTCAGAACCTTCTGAAATTGCATTTACTGGGCATTCTGAAGCACAAGCTCCGCAAGAAACACAGTCTTCAGTAATTTTGTGTGCCATTAGGGACTCCTCTTTAAAGTTTGGTTAAAAAATCAACAATATGAGCATTATATACATAAAAAAATAAAAGTTTCTACGCTTTTTCTTTGAGAAATTTTGACCCCATCAGTCATGTCATTATAAGAAAAACAGAGTTATAATTATTCGAATATTTGAGTATTCAATACAAAGGAAGATAAATATGTCTAACACATTAAACAAAATTAAAAATTTTAAGCCTCGTCAAGGCCCCGTTGTTATGGTGGTTATGGATGGTATTGGAATCGGGCGTCATGATAATGGTGATGCGGTTTTTCTGGCCCATCCTGAAAATTTGAATCGTTATATTGAAGAGGCAAAGGAAAAGAAACTTTACGCCGAGCTTTGTGCTCATGGTCCGGCCGTCGGTTTGCCCAGTGATGATGATATGGGCAATAGTGAAGTTGGACATAATGCTTTGGGGTCTGGACAGGTTGTGGCTCAAGGGGCCAAGCGTGTGAATGAATCCATTGCTGCGGGCGATATTTTTGGAACTGATTCCTGGAAGAATATCGTAAAAGAAACTGCAGAAGCAGGTAAAACCGTTCATCTTTTTGGACTTTTATCAGATGGTAATGTGCACTCTCATATAGGACAAGTTTTTAAATTATTGGAAGGGGCCCAAAAGAGTGGAGTAAAGCGTATTCGTATTCATCCTCTTCTTGATGGACGTGATGTTGCACCAGACTCTGGACTTGAATATATTGCTCGTTTGGAAGAGAAGCTCGCGGCCCTTCGAAGTGAAGGCGTAGATGCGCTTATTGCCACAGGTGGTGGACGCATGCATGTGACGATGGATCGTTATGGTTCTGATTGGAAAATGGTGGAGCGTGGTTGGAATGCCATGGTTCATGGAAAATTACTCGCTGATGAAGTCACGCAACAATATGCGGGTTATTTTAAAAGCGCCAAGGAGGCGATTGAGTGTGCGCGTGCTCTTTATCCCGATAAGTTGGATCAATTTAATCCTACTTTTGTAATTGTGGATGAGAATGGAAGTCCTGTTGGAAAAATGGAAGAGGGCGATGCCGTCATTAATTTCAATTTTAGAGGGGATCGTGCCATTCAGATTTCAGAAGCATTTGTCAAAGATGACTTTTCTGTTTTTGAGCGTGGTGATTTCCCTCGCGTAAAATATGCTGGTCTTTTGGAATACGATAGCGATGCCAAGTTGCCCCCTCGTTATTTAGTTGCACCTCCATCCATTAAGAATGTTTCAGGAGAGTATTTGGCTAGAATGGGAGTGAAGTCTTATGCGATTGCGGAGACCCATAAATATGGCCATGTTACTTACTTTTGGAATGGAAATCGTTCTGGTTATATCAATGAAAGTTTAGAAAAGTATGAAGAGATTAGATCTCTTCCGAATGACACCATTGCTGACATTCCAGAGATGAAGATT
Source organism: Bacteriovoracaceae bacterium (assembly GCA_003245675.1). GTDB lineage: Bacteria > Bdellovibrionota > Bacteriovoracia > Bacteriovoracales > Bacteriovoracaceae > SZUA-425. The sequence goes on from QKCN01000055.1 coordinate 14,038, forward strand.
TATGAAGTAACAGATCGCCTTTTGGAAGTTGTCAAAAGTGGTCAATATGATTTTATTCGTGTGAATTATGCCAATGGCGACATGGTAGGACATACCGGTAATCTTCAGTCTTGTATCAAATCGGTGAAAGATCTTGATGTTTGTATGAAGAAACTAGTCGATGCTGTTTTGGCCCAAAATGGAGTTCTGGTTATTACTGCGGATCATGGCAATGCTGAGCAAAAACTCGATAAAAAGGGAAAAGTCATGACAAGTCATACTCTCAATCCTGTTCCTTTCTTTGTCGTTGACTCTGGTTTTAAAGGGGAATATCAAGTGAGTACAGAGGGGATTAAAACGCCTGGCATAGCTAATGTGACGGCGTCCTTTCTTAATCTCTTGGGATTTGAAGCACCTGAATTCTATGAAAAGAGTTTGCTAAAATTTAATTAAATGAAAGCAGCTCAAATCCTCAAGGAATTAAAAGCCTATCAGGATCTCGATAAAAAGGAGATCCTGATGCGTTTCTTTAAAACGGGGAAAGGGGAATACGGGGAAGGGGACCAGTTTCTTGGCGTTACCGTCCCTTATAGTCGTGCTATCGCTAAGGTGTTTCGCGCTTTACCTTGGCAGGAACTCAGTAAAGTTTTGCAATCTAAATGGCATGAAATGCGCCTCGTCGCTTTGCTTATTTTAGTTGAGAAATTTAAAAAGGCCGATGCCAAAGAAAAAGTCAAAATTATCAAATTTTACTTAGAGCATACTCAATTCATTAATAATTGGGATTTGGTTGATTTGAGTGTGTACAAAATTTTAGGTGAGTTTTTGCGGGAGGATAGAGATCGCAAAATTCTTTATCGTTTGGCCCGTTCTAAGAATCTTTGGGAAAGGCGAATGAGTGTGATCGCGACTTTTGCTTTTATCAGGCAAGCTGATTTTTCAGATGTTATTAAAATTTCAAAAATTCTTTTAAATGATTCTCATGACCTTATTCATAAGGCCGTGGGGTGGATGCTGCGGGAAGTTGGCAAGCGTGATGAAGTAAAGCTCAAAGAGTTTTTGGACCTTCATGCAAGTGATATGCCGAGGACAATGTTGCGTTATGCGATTGAAAAGCTTTCGGCCAAAGATCGCAAATACTATCTTGGATTAAAAGCTTAGTTGAAAATATAAATATAGAGGGAGTTATGATGAAAACCAAATTAGTTTTCTTTTTGTTGGTTGGACTTGTTACTGTATCTTGCTCTTCTTGGAATTATAAAGAAAACATTTCATGCCAGGGGAGCATGGAGTATGTTCCTGTTTGTTCTTCTCTGGAAAAGTGTATGTATTTTTCTCGCCTTGTAATGGGGACAGACCATTTGATTCAAGGTGATTGGAATCAAGCTGGTCAGAAGCAGATGTCACAGCAAGAAGTGTATGCTCTTTTAGATGAGGCGGTGAAGCTGGGAATTAATATTTTTGATACATCTCCAATTTATGTTGGAAATGTAGAAAATGTTTTAGGGAAATGGATTAAAGATCGTAATGTAAAAGTTCAAGATGCAAAATCGTATCAAAATAGTTGTCTTAATCCAGATCGCCGAATTTATGCTCTTTCCAAAGGAGGATTCCCTTTTGATCTTTTTTATTCCAAGGAAATAAAGAAGGGAGACTATGCAGAGCGCTTCAAAGTTGAATTGCAAAAAAAAGGTGTTGTGATTAATCGGGGGCATTTACAAAATGTTCCGGCCGGAACTTATGCGAGTCGTTTATATGGGGACAAAGATCAAATCAAGCAAAGAGTTCTAGGTGAGCTTGAGCATTCTCATAAAAATTTGAATGGAAATATTGCCGTCTATCTGATGCACCGAGATGATGGCGATTATATTGAGTTCAAAAAAGTTTTGCGTGATCAAACTCCTGTTGTAATGATTATGGAAGCTTTGAAAGAGGTGCAGGAGCGATTGCCATTTTCAGTATTGGGCTGGTCGAACTGGGAAACAGAGCGAGTCGAGGAGTCATTAAAGCTTTCTAATAAAAGAGCTGATTTGCCCCGTCCTGTTTTAGATAGTCCTTATTTTTCACTTTTTGAAATGACTGGTCGGACTATTCACGCAGGTGGAGTTCAAGTGACTCATGAAGAGATGATGAATCCTTCTTTTCTAAAAGGAATTAAGATTATGCCGTATTCTCCTCTGGGAGGATTTAGCATTTTGGATAAGCCAGAGCCGCGTTGGGAGAGTGCCAAAAAAGCGGCCAAGAAAAAATATGATGCAGGTGATCCTTATTGGCAAAATGTTTTTCATGCTATTTTTACTGAAAAAAATCGTCAAAGATATGAGAGGGTTTTGGAATTCACAAAGCGTTTCAATAAAGAGCACAAAACTGACTATTCAATAGATCAGATGATCAACGCTTATGCATTGGCCCATCCTCGCACTGATTTTTTGGCCGTAGGTCCTATCACGCCAGATCAGTTACATCGCACAGTTGGTAGCTTGAGTCTTGCTAAGATCTTGACCCCTGAGGACCTTGATTATTTGTATTATGGCTTCTAAATAAGTAGGGCAAAATATGACCTACTTGTCTATCGTATAAGTTTTATATATCAAACACTTAGCTAATCATCTGCTTTTCTTGGAATTTTAAATTTTCTAAAAGAAGACTATTGCGCTCAATCTTTATCGATATTATTTTATTGATATCCAAATAACGATAAAATTTTGTCAATAAAACATAAGGAGCTCCACATGTGCAAATGTCAATGCAACAAGAGCGATCTTCCTGCTGAGGGCAGAAGCTTTAACGAAGTAGTGAAGATTCTCAAAAAACACGATTACGATGAACACAAGCTCATTCCTATTTTGCAAGAGGTGCAAGAGGAATACCGCTATCTTCCTAGATCGGTTTTGAACTTTATTGCAACGGCATTAAAAGTTCCCGCATCTCGCATTTACGGTGTGGCAACTTTCTATGGCCACTTTGCTCTAGAGCCAAAAGGTAAGTATGTCGTCAAAATTTGTAATGGAACTGCCTGCCATGTGAAAGGGTCTATGAAAATTTATGATGCGATCAAAAATAGGCTCGGACTAGGTGAAAATGAAGGAACAACTCCTGACATGCTTTTCACTGTTGAAACTGTTTCTTGCTTGGGTGCTTGTGGTTTGGCCCCTGTAATGTTGATCAATGACAAAGTCTACGGAAGTTTGACTGCCGAAAAATCAGTTTCAGCATTAGAAGAGGTATTAAAAGCGGAAGGGGGAAAAGATGAGTAAGAAAACTATCTTAGAACACATTAAAGAAGAATATTTAGAATCATCTCTTGCTTATAAAAGACGCATTGTTATGTGTGCTGGTACAGGTTGTGTTGCCGGTGGAGCATTAGAGGTTCATGATAAATTAGAAGAAGTTTTAAAAAGAGAAAATGTCAGCGTTGATCTTGTTCTTAAAAAGCATGAAGACGGCAAAGACCATTTACTTTTATCAGGAAGTGGATGCCAAGGTTTCTGCCAACAAGGTCCTTTGATGGAAATCATTCCTGATGGCATTTTATATACTAAGGTTCAAGTTTCAGATGTTGAAGAAATTGTAAAAGAAACTCTTCAAGGTGGAAAACTTATCGATCGTTTGCTTTACAAAAAGCCTACTGACGGTGCTAGCTGTAAGGGTCCTGCTGAGATTCCTTTTTACAATCAACAAAAAAGAACAGTGCTTAAAAATTGTGGTCATGTTGATCCAGGAGATATTCGCGAATATATCGCAGGCGATGGCTATAAGGCGATTCATGATATTTTACAAAAAATGAGTCCTGCTGAAGTTTGTGATTTCATGGTTAAAGCAAATTTAAGGGGCCGGGGGGGCGGAGGTTTCTCTGCTGGTAAGAAATGGCAATTGGCCCTTAAAGAAAATGTAGAGCAAAAATATATTATCTGTAATGGGGACGAAGGTGACCCAGGTGCCTTTATGGATAGAAGTGTGTTGGAAGGAAATCCACACTCTGTGATTGAAGGAATGATGATTGCTGGTAAAGCAATTGGCGCGAGCTGTGGTTATGTCTATGTTCGTATGGAATATCCTCTTGCTGTTCAAAGAATGCGCAAGGCGATTGAAGATGCCAGACGCTACAACATTCTTGGCGATAAAATTTTTGGAACTGATTTTTCTTTTGATATTGTCGTGATGGAAGGAGCAGGTGCCTTTGTTTGTGGAGAAGAAACGGCTCTTATGGCATCAATTGAAGGGCACCGTGGTATGCCTATGCCTAAGCCTCCTTTTCCTGCGCAGTCTGGTCTTTTTGGGAAACCCACAGTGATTAATAACGTGGAAACTTTAAGTACAGTTCCTCTTATTTTCCTTAATGGCTTTGAAAGTTTCGCAAAAGACGGAACAGTTGATTCTCCTGGTACAAAGACTTTTGCTTTGACTGGTCACGTAGTGAATACTGGTCTGATCGAAGTTCCATTTGGAACAACTTTACGCAAGATCATTTTTGATATTGGTGGAGGAGTTACTGATTCCGAAGGAAATATTGATAACTCAAAATTTAAGGCCGTTCAAATCGGTGGACCTTCTGGTGGATGTTTAACTGAAGAGCATTTGGATCTCCCTCTTGATTTTTCCAATGTAACTAAAACAGGTGCAATTGTTGGTTCTGGTGGTCTTGTTGTTATGAACAAAGATACCTGTATGGTTGGTGTTGCTCGTTACTTTATGGAGTTCACTCAAGAAGAATCTTGTGGAAAATGTGTTTTGTGTCGTGAAGGAACGAAGCAAATGCTTGCCATCCTTGATCGCATTATCGATGGAGAGGGCACCATGGAAGATCTTGATAATTTACAAGATCTTGCAGGCTGTGTTCAGAAAGGATCTCTATGTGGTCTTGGGAAAACAGCGCCAAACCCTGTTCTTTCAACAATGAAGTACTTTAAGCATGAGTATTTAGAGCATGTTCAAGAGCAAAAGTGTCGTACAAAACAATGTAAAAAACTTTCGCCTTTGACTATTGATCCTGAAAAATGCATCGGCTGTACAATTTGCTCTAAAAAATGTCCTGTCAATGCAATCAAGGGAGAGAAAAAACAAGCGCATGTCATCCTCGAGGATCTGTGTATTAAATGTGGAGCTTGTGTCTCAGCTTGTAAATTTAAAGCTATTTCATAAGGAGAATTAAAGTGGAAAATAAACAATTTGTTACAGTCAACAATGTGAAAGTTCCTTTGGAAGGCGAAAAGAATATCTTGGAGCTCCTAAGGAAAATTAATATAAACTTACCAACCTTTTGTTATCATTCAGAACTTAGCGTATACGGTGCATGCCGTCTATGCGTGGTGGAGGTGGAGGGACGAGGAGTTATGGCAGCTTGTTCCACAAGTCCATGGCCAGAGATGGTCATAAAAACTCACTCCAGCGAACTACGCAAAATTCGCAAGATGTCGATTGAGCTACTGTTGGCCGGACACGATCAAAGTTGTCCGACTTGCCATCGTAGTGACTCTTGTAAATTGCGTATGCTTGCTTCCCAATTTGGAATAGAAAAGTCCCGATTTCTTTCAAAGAAGAAGGAAGAAGCGCTAGACTACTCGTCCCCATCTCTTGTTCGTGATCCTAATAAATGTGTTCTTTGCGGTGATTGTGTTCGCTTTTGCCGCGAAGTTCAGGGTATTGGTGTCCTCGATTTTGCCCATCGTGGTCCTAATGCTAAAGTCTGTACCGCTTTTGATCAAGGTATTGGCGGTACCGAGTGTATTAATTGTGGTGGTTGTGCAACGGTATGTCCTACTGGTGCAATCGCTCCGGCATATCAGCATGATGCCGTTTGGGATATTTTAAGTGATTCTTCTAAGCTTGTTGTTGCTCAAGTTGCTCCAGCAGTTCGCTCAACAATCGGAGAGATGTTTGGTTTTAAAGAAGGCACTGATTTAACTGGAAAGATGACCTCCGCGTTGCGTTTGGTTGGATTTCAAAAGGTCTATGACACTGCATTTGCTGCCGATTTAACGGTGTTGGAAGAGGCAAAAGAATTCTTAGATAAATTTGTAAATGGAAAGAAGCTTCCTTTGTTTACTTCTTGTTGTCCTGCTTGGGTTAAGTATGCAGAACAATATTTACCTGAGAAACTAGATCAAGTTTCAACTTGTAAATCTCCTCAGCAGATGTTTGGTTCTGTATTGAAAGATTATCTTGCTAGAGAGCTTGGTAAGAGAAGAGAAGATATCGTTGTTGTTTCAGTTATGCCTTGTACTGCCAAAAAATTTGAAGCCAAGCGCGATGAATTTAAAGTTGATGGCAATCCTGATGTTGATTATGTTATTACGACTCATGAACTTGGTTTAATGATCAAAGAAGCAGGGATTCGTATGGAAGAACTTGAATCTTCTGCGATGGATATGCCAATGGGATTAGGTTCCGGCTCCGCACTATTGTTTGGTAACAGCGGAGGGGTGACTGAAGCTGTCGTTAGGCATTTAGGCCGTGCAGTTGGTCCAGTTGAAAATGTTGAAAAAGATAGCTCTGTCAAAGGAGTTGTAAAGATTGCTGCAGAAGTTGCTGGCAAAAAGGTAAAACTCGCGGTGGTTCAAGGTTTGAATGCTCTTAATTCTCTTCTTGAGAGTGGAGAAGAGTTCCATCTTGTCGAAGTGATGGCCTGCCCCGGTGGATGTATTGGGGGTGCAGGTGCTCCTCAAAGTGAAAAACAGCGCAAAGAGCTAATTGAAGCTCGTACTGAAGGTCTTGCTAATATTGATCGTCAAAATGTGTTGAAAACAGCAAATGATAATCCATTTGTGGCCAAGGTTCACGCAGAGCTCTCTCAAGATGAGCATCGCGTACATAAACTTCTTCACACTCATTATCATGCGAGAACTCGTGTGCAAGAAGAGGGTGTTTCCGTTTTAAAAGGCGAAGAAGGGGCCCTCGAAGTAAAAGTTTGTATTGGAACAGGTTGTTTCCTTAAGGGATCTCAAGATTTACTTAAAGAATTGTTAAATTCAGCAGAAACACAATCCTGGGGCAAGCGCGTTGATATCAAAGCCACATTCTGCATGGAAAAATGTGGAACAGGACCTAATGTTCTTGTTGATGGTGAATCTGTTCCACTTGCTACAATCGATAAACTTGTGGCCAGCATTGACGGAAAATTGGCCCAAAAGGTTAAAGTGTGAGTGACAAAATAGTCATTGAAATTTGCATGGGGAGCTCCTGTTTTGCCAGAGGCAATCGGGAGCTTGTTCCCTTAATTAAAGAATTTATTGAAAAAAATAAATTGGATTGTAAGTTGCAGTTAAAAGGTTGTCTTTGCCAACAGAACTGCAAGAATGGCCCTAATGTGAAAATCAATGGCAAAGCGTTTTCTTTGGATCAATCAAATTTTGCGAAGACAATCCTTTCTTTTGTTTAGTGGAGAGGCTTATGAGCGAGAGTCCTGTTGTTTATACTGAAGATGCTAAGTGCCAGGACTGCTATAAGTGTGTGCGGCATTGCCCTGTTAAATCAATTCGGGTAAAGGAGCATTCTGCTCAAGTTGATGATGAGCGTTGCGTTGCCTGTGGCCGTTGTGTTAGCATCTGTCCAGTGGGGGCCAAAAAGACAAGGCAAGATGGTGTCCGTTTATCTACTCTGTTAAGAGAAAAGAAAGTCATTGCTTCTCTTGCGCCGGCCTTATTTGATGGGGTGGGCGAGTATAGTCGCAAAGATATTTTTATTCTTTTGCAAAAATTAGGCTTTTGGCGTGTTTCGGAAACGGCCCTTGGTGCCGAAATTGTTGCCAATAGCTTGAGTAAGTATATAAAAGATCATGATAGTTCTTTTTTCTTATCGACAGCTTGTCCGACAGCCGTTTCTTATATTCAAGAAAAATATCCTGACCTAGTTGATTATTTTGTTCCCGTGGTTTCTCCAATGGTTGCCCATGCGCGTTTTTTAAAAAGCGTTTATGGCGATGGTATAGGAGTTGTTTTTATTGGCCCTTGTATTGCTAAGAAAAAGGAAGGGGACTTATTTGGTTCTGATGTTGATCTGGCCATTAGCTGGGACGAATTGATGTCTCTCAAAGATGAACTTCCTGAATCAAAAGAACTTATTGAAGATAATTCGTTTGTTTTGCCTTATCTTCCTGATCAAGGGAGACAGTATCCCTTGGTGGGAGGAATGTTTAAAAATTTAGATAGTTCTGGTGTGTCATCCTTTTCATTAAATGATCTTAATGCATTTTCAGCATTTTTAGATAATTTCGATGTCAAAAGTCTTTCTCATAGTGTCTTTGTCGAGTTATTGGCCTGTCCTGGAGGTTGCATAAATGGCCCTGGTATTAGCAACAAGAAAAATCTCATTGAAAAACAAATTCAGATACAACAGCATGAGCACGATGAATCACGAGGAATCTCCACCGTGGTCCGAACATTTGATAAGACCGATTATCACGTCCCGCTGCTTCAAAAAAAGAAGAGAACTTTTACTCCTTTTGAAATCGAAAGAGGGCTTGCGCGAATTGGGAAAAGAAGTCAAGAAGACGAATTAAATTGTGGGGGCTGCGGGCACGACAATTGTAAAGACTTTGTGCGGGCAATGCTTGGCGGAATTGCCGAAGCGGAGATGTGTGTGTCATACATGAGACGTTTGGCCCATAATAAAGCTAAGTCATTAATGAATAGTATGCCCAATGGGGTGATGATTGCTGATCAAAACCTTAATATTGTCGAATGTAATGAGCAATTTTCCAAGATTGCAGGTGGAGAATTTAGGGAAATATATGAGAGTATTTCTTCTCTCACTGGGATAAATTTACAACAGATTTTCTCTTTTTCTTATCTTTTTCAAGCTGCACTTAATAATGAAGAAACAATCAGTAAAAAGGTTAAGTTTAACAATAAGTTTTTGCAGATTAATATCTTTCCAGTAGATGGGCATGACTTTGTCGGCGCTTTGTTTTTAGACGTCACAACTCCCGTTGGACAAAAAGAAGAAATCATCAGCAAAACAGAAGAAGTCATACGTAAGAATTTAGCCACCGTACAACAGATCGCTTATCTGTTGGGGGAAAATGCTGCAGAAACGGAAACGACATTAAATTCCATTATTGAGAGTTTTGGAACTAAATCATGAGTTTAAAGTCTGACTTGTTTATTGAAGTCGCCCATGAAAATGAGTGTAAGCACGGACAACGCGTGTGTGGCGACTATTTTTTATCTCGTCGCCTCTATGGGGATTCTCGAGTTGTGACAATTTTGGCCGATGGTCTCGGCAGTGGTATTAAGGCTTCTGTTCTATCTATTCTTTGTACGACGATGGGGGCAGGACTTGTTTCTAATGTAGAAAAAGATGAACTTGATATTCGAAAAGTTGCGGCTGAAATTTTAAAAACACTTCCTATTTGTTCTCAACGTAAAGTTTCCTATTCGACTTTTTCCATTGTCGATATGGACCTTTACGGTAATACTCAAATCATTGAGTACGATACACCTGAGACTTTGATCGTTCGCAATGGTTCTATATTGAAAATTGAAAGAGAAGTTGTCGATATTGATGTTGTGGGTCACCCTCGTTCTAAACTCTATTGTGCTCGTTTTCAGACCCACCCAGGGGACCGTTTGATAGTCTGTTCTGATGGTATTACTCAGGCTGGAGTCGGCAGTGATGCTTATCCCATGGGAATAGGTCAAGAGGGTTTAGAAGAAATCGTTTTGAGTAAAATCAATCAAGAAAAGGCTTTATCGGCACGTGAGTTAGCTTCTCAGGTTATTCAGAGTGCAATGAGCGTTGACCACAAAAAGGCTTTAGATGATATGACCTGTGGGGTCTTTTTTGTGCGCTCTCCTAGGCAGACAATGATTGTTACTGGCCCACCTCTGAAAAAAGAAGAAGATGGTCGCTGGGCACAGCAGATTGAAGCTTATAATGGGAAAAAAGTTGTTTGTGGAGGCACCACAGCCTCTATTTTATCGCGAGTTTTGAATAAAAAGATTGATCTCAATTTGGATGATATTTTTTCCGATGTTCCTCCTGCATCACAGATGGAAGATTTTGATCTTGTGACAGAAGGCACGATTACCTTGAATGCGCTCATTAAAGAATTAAATTTCCCTTCGCGCATTGAAGATGCCAAGCACCCCATTCGCCAGTTGCGTGATTTACTACTGGCTTCAGATCATATTACCTTTGTTGTGGGTTTAAAAATCAATGAAGCTCATCAAGATCCTTCTCTTCCAGAAGAGTTAGAGATTCGTCGTAACTTAGTTAAAAGAATCGCTCAATTGCTTGAGATGAAGTATTTGAAGAAAGTTGAAATTAAGTATTTCTAAAAAAGAAAGGCCAGCAATCTTTGCTGGCCCTTCGATAGAGAATATTTTGCTATTTGATTAACAATCTTGAGCACCATCGATTGCGAAGTAAGTACCGATGGCTGCCATTACTCCAGAAACAATTCCCAACGTCTTTGCCAATTGCTTGTTCGCAGGAATCAAATCAACTTGCTTTTCTTCTGCATCAAAAAGTTGAGCAATGTCGTAGTCGAAATCTCTTGTTTCTTCGGCAATTCTTTGTGCTCTATAGGCAGAATCTGAGTAAAGAGCTCTTTCATCATCACACTTACTGATTTCTGTTTGGTAAGTATTGATGTTTCTATTATATTGCTGGATTTGTGCAGCAATTGATTCTCTTTGTTCTTGGCTATCCTCATTTACCATTTGGCCTGTCAAATAAGCGATTTGATTTTGAGCATAATCAATTTTCCCATTTAGATCATTGATTTGGTCTTCAAGCTCATTCGCACGATTGTTGATCCATTGAACATCTGCCAAGTATTGGTCTTCGCGGTTTGCTCTCTTGCGGTCATAGCGTGCTCTAATTCTTTCTTCACCAGCTGTTTTTGTTAATGCAATAATACCGACGGCAACTGCACCGATGATAATAATAACACCTGCAGTAAGTCCACCGCATCCTGACCACGCAAGGCCTTCTGTTTGGATTGAAGAAAGGGCCGCACCTGCAACTGAACCAAACTCTTCAGGAGTCATTTCTTCTTCTCCCATCATTCGTTCAGCATTATTTAAGGCTTCTCTGAAACTTAGGAATTCTTCAGTTGTTGAATTCATGCGCACAAAGCGTTCTAAATCACTAGTTGTAACATCTGATTCTAGTAAAACGTTTGTGAATTGCTCTACTGCTTGGTTAACAGTTAAGTTACTGGAGTGAATATTTTTTTGAAATTCTTTAGCCGCTTGAGTGATGAGACGAGTTTTATTTACTTTGATTTTTTTTGCAGATACTTCCAAAGAAGGAAGGCCATTAGAAATTGTTTGAGCTGTGGCCATAGGAATTTGGGCAAAAATAGAAGTGGCGATAATTGAAGTAATAATTTTTTTCATAGTCATTCTCCCGAAAAAGCCTAAGGTGGCGTGTTTAAATTTTTTACAATTTTGCCAGAAAGTAACACGGTGCGCAATATTAATTGACACGGCGTGTAAAGATTACACGCCGTGTATAATTTCAGTATCTTATGTGTAGCAAGGCAAAAGGCAGGTATAAAAGCCTGTCAAAAAGTTAGTCAAAAGTGTATTTTTCACTCTTTCTAACATACTGTTTTTACGGTGATAAAGAGGGCCGGAAGTGGCATATTAATTGCATCACTAATAGATGAATTATTTCATGTAAAAGGTGATGTTATGAAAAAGCACAATTTATTGATCATTATCTTATCCATTTTTTGGCTGTTGGGAAGTGCAGTGGCACAAGAGTTTGAGCCACAAAATATGCAAGATGTTTTTAAAACATATCCTGAAAGGTTGCGCAATAGCAGCTTAGGAGATGATCCGACTCTTATTCTTTTTGATAGTTCTTTTCAATTGATTGCTGGAATTTTGTATAAGACAAAAGATTTTTATCCTGAATGTGTTTCCAATGAAAAGACTAATCGTTTTTGTATTAATGAGCATTTTAAAGCGGAATTGCGTACAGCGTATCAGAATGATGAAATCGATGAAATTGAATTTCGTGCTTTGAAAAAACTCAGTGATGCTTTTCGCTGGGAAGGTGAAAAGCTAAAGGCCAATAAGAAGTTCAAATACAATCGTTATTACCCCGATCTTGGGAATTACCTTAAAAGCAAAAACTTTCTGACGAAGAAAAGACAGCTTAAAGGAGAAGGCTATTCTGAAAATTTATCTAAGGAAGTAAAAAAGACATTCCGCCGTTACTATCCGCGTAAAATGAAAAAATTTGGGAAAGTGGGAATTGATGAGTACGTTCTTGCCAATTATACTCGCCAGCAAATTGGAGAATTGGCAAATATTTATAAAAAATTGATTACAATAATGAATGCGAATAATGGCAAAGTTGTTTTGCGCTCAGATCGCCGTTTTGATCTTGAAGAAGAGCTTAAAATATTGCGCCTCGATCTTTCCAAAAAGGCCATGCAAATTGCTTATGAGGCAGAAACAGAAGAAGAAATTGCTCAATT